>CAZCPI010000007.1:0-16006 GCA_964500535.1 uncultured Bacteroidales bacterium | reverse complement strand
TTTTCAATCACTTCATTATTATTTTCACTAGGTATCAGACCTTGTGGGATTATGCAGTGTTTCGCAATGAAACGTAAAGTTCTCGTTTTTGCCCATGAATAACCTATGCAGAGGGTAAAAATCATAATAAGTGCATTTCCAACCAGTAATTCAAAAACTTCAAGAGTATTTGCATCACTTACAGGTTTGATTTCCTGTTCTCCTTTTTTGATTACAAGATTGTCAATTATATATTCGAATACAGATTTAGCAAACCAGATACCATATATCCCCAGGGTTATGATTGACAGTAAAAAACCTTTGATATGTATTTTGAAAAGTTTTTTGGGTTCCCCGATAAAACCAAAACTCAAATCTCCAAATTTGAGATGTTCAGCGAAATATTTCAAAAATTTTACCAGAAACCATGGATTGTACAGACTCATAGTAAGCGTCGAAAGAAATCCATTAATAAGAAACATTCTACCCATTTCGCGGGGCTTACCGGAAAAGCTGAAGCCGGTATTTGACCATTTCAAATTATTGAGCCTGTAATTAATAGTGCCATTGCAGGTCGTGCCCCAAATGTAATAGGTTAATAATGTGCATAATAAAACAACAAGTGTATAAACTATATTAGCAAACGGAGATTCCCGTATTTTAACTATTACTAATGCACCTGCAATGCATAATACGAGTATCAATAATAGTGAAACCCAGAATTTAATGAAGCCTTTAAAAAAGACTTTTCTCTTGCCGTCAAATCTGAAGGGTATGCCTTCGTATGAGGTTTTCTCATATAAGTAATTCAATTCGCGATACTTGCCAAGCGGGTGAAGGACGCCCAGAGTAATAATAGTGGATAAAAACTTTACAATCCTGATTTTAAGTAAGTCGATTACCTTTCCTTCAAAATTAACTGTATTCATATATAAATGATTATTTTCTGTTCAACTTGCCTCTGTAACTAATAATCTCACCTTTTGGTGTGACGCCTTCAATAGTTACTGTATAGGTACCCGGAGCATCTGCAGTATAGAAAGACAGGTTAACTTCACCATTTTCGTTACATGTCACATTCGGTTTCCAGTATATCGTGGATCTGAGATCAGGAACAGAGCTTGTCCTTTGACTCTCGGTTATATATTTAGGAGCAATAAATTCAATACCTGTGGAATAACCCAAAGGAGTTACTTTTGCCTGCCATGGGTCCAGAGAGTTGTTTCTTACGATTTCATCACCACGCTTCAGATAAATACAGATAACACCATTTGCTCCCTGCGAGCCGTATATTGCAGTTTCGCCCGGATCTTTAAGGATGTCTATCATCTTTACTTCACTTGGGCTTATTGTATTCATATCTTCCATAGTATACTGGATTTCGTCAACAAGAACCAAAGGCTTCCTGTTTCTTATCAAAACACCGGTCCCGGATTCATCCATAGTGATACCAGGAGTCATTAAAAGAGCATCAAGGATAGTGGGAGCTGTGGAAAGTTTTTCCTCATTTATTGTCTGAGAAGGAGTCAGGTACATAGCACCTCTGTCTCTCCTGAGATCTTTGTATTTATCCTCGGCACTACTAACTATCTCAATAGATTTCAGATTGACAACCATCATGCCATTTTCATAATAGTACCTGTTCTTACTTTTGTCAAGAAAGCTTATAATTTCTTTTTCAGGTATTACGCTGGCATTCATTGGTGCATCAAGTTTTACTTCAGGGAAAGAATCCTTGTCAGGTAACAATGTTACAAAAGGACTTTTTTTGTTTGCCTGAAGAAAATATGTTGTACTGTCAGGAAATTCAAATCCATCAAAACTAAATCTGCCGTCTTTATCAGTCTTTTTAACATCTCCGGTTAGTCTTCTTTGAACTAACATAGTTACATCAACATCAGGAACAGGTTTTTTTGCCGGATATGTCAGCAGGCTGCCTGAAAGTGCGGACCCGATTTCAAGTGCAAAAGTATCGCCTCTGGCATAGTTTCCTGCAAGTACCTGAGGGATATCATAGCGTGACCATTTATTTGTAAGCATCATCATATCAAGCTCTGCACCTGACTTTGTATTATCTTTCCTGAAAAAGCTGTTAGGTTTTGTAAGTGGTTGTTTGATATCAGATTGTAATAAAAGATAACTTTCAATAGTCTGGTCATCGGGATTTATTTTGACATCATTATCATCAGTGATACTTATGGAAAAATTACCCTGTACCGGATTCCCTTTGGAGTCTTTGAGTGTGATATGTGCATTGACAGCTTCTCTTTTTTTATAATTTGTTTTGTCAGTCACAAAAGTGATTTCAGCTTTGTCTTTTCCGTTTATAAAAACCTGACGATCACTTATAAAATTTCCTTTTTTATCGAGCAGGACAAAATGAGTTATACCGCTGTACATCCCTTGTTTGGAAATTTTAGCGAAAGGAGCATCAGGCGTAAGCATGTATTGATAAACAGGGATGCATCTCTGATGGGCAACAAGATATAAAGTATCACTAAGTGGCGCAGCATCAGGTAAAAGCAATGAGCATAAGATTAGATCCTGATTTTGCTGAACACTCAGAGCGGTTTCATCCCTGACAACTTTTGGAAGGGTTACAGTTTCGGTCCTTCCTTCATTATTATCACAAATAGCTTTGTATGTCTTTCCTGTTTCAGGCATTAACGAAAATACGCCAATTCCTTTACCATTAGTTGCAAATGTGCAAACCTCTTTTTTGTTTTCATCAATTATTCTGCCGGTTATTTCAACAGGCTTATCTTTTTTATCATAAGCGGTGAAACCGATAATCTGCATATTACCTGCGATTAATTTGCCTCCTTCCGGGAAAAAGTCAACAGTGTAATTTTGTTCCTGTTTGTCCATCCCCTGACTCATACCGGAACCGGTTTTATCTTCAGTGTTGTTATTCTGAAGAGAGTTACCTATGTATACACTGCGTCTGAAAAACCAGTCTTCTTTGATATTTTTCATGTAATTGGTATATGCTCTGATACTGTACCAACCTTTTTTTATTTCAGGAGAGAGGTCAATCTGTCCATAATACATTTTATTGTCTGGTCTGATCTTCTTTCTGACAACTACATTATTTGAAGAGTTTATTAATTCCACATATATATAGCGGCTAAGATTAATGGGAGTATGCAGAGCAGCATGTAATAAATTTGCTCTGAACCACAATGTTTCGCCGGCAGAATAATAAGGTTTGTCAATCTGGAGGTAAATTTTCTCCTGTGGGAAACTCTTTACCTGATTTGTAAGCCTCGTTAATGCTGTTTTTGTAACTCCGTTAACCGGAGTCTGATTCTGGGCATTAATTCCAAAAGAAAAACTTGCAAGAATCAGCAGTGCAGAAAGAATAATCTTTGACATTTATGTTAAAAATTTGTATTGTGGGCCGAATTTAGGAAAAAAAACGACAGAAAAAAAAGCGACTCTTGTAAAAGCCGCTTTTATTAAGATATATTTAGAAATGTGATTGTCAGGATCTTTTTTCCTTGATACGAGCCTTCTTGCCGGTAAGTGCACGAAGATAAAACAATTTAGCTCTGCGGACACGACCAACCTTGTTGACAGTGATGCTTTCGATAAACGGTGATTCCAATGGGAAGATACGTTCAACACCGATATTATCAGACATTTTACGAACTGTAAAACGTTTCTTTTCACCGTGGCCGTTGATTTTAATAACAACACCTTTGTAAAGCTGAATACGCTCTTTGTTACCTTCTTTGATACGATAAGCAATCGTTACAGTGTCACCACTCTTGAAAGAAGGATATTCTTTGCCTGTAGAAAAAGCCTGTTCGGCAACTTTAATTAAATCCATAATGCTTTGAATTATATATTATTATTGGCGCAACATAACAGGCTACTCTATTTCCTGCCAGCGATTACGCAAAGCGGGTGCAAAGAAATGAAAAAAAATTGATTTACACAATAATCAACTGGTTAAAAATCATCATAATCAATTTCGTTATCCACAATCAATTCTGATCTTTTCAGAGTCTAATCATTGCAGGCGGATTTCTATGATTCGGGAAATATTTATTAATTTCGTAAAAAAATGAAGACGATGAGAAGAACGCTATTATTAATAATATGTTTGATTGGTATAACCGGTGTCATAAAGGCACAAGTAAGTCTGATTAATTACGAAAGAATTGAAATTGACAGCAGATACGACACATTGGTAAACCCTGAAATGAAAAAGGTATTTCTTAAATACAAAAAAAGTCTTGACGATCAGGTGATGAAAATAATAGGAGAAAGTGAAATGTATATGGATGCAAAAGCTCCTGAGAGCCTGCTTTCAAACTTTCTTGCAGATCAGTTGCTGAAAAAGGCCAACGAAATAAACGATAAAAAAGTGGATCTCGCTATAATTAACTTCGGAGGTATCAGAGCCCCGCTTAATAAAGGAAAAATTACGGTTTCTGATGTTTATAAAATAATGCCTTTTGAAAATGAACTGGTTATATTAAATATTAAGGGTGCAGATTTGAAAGATGTTTTTGAAAATATTGCTGAAGAAGGGGGTGAGGGAGTGTCAAATATAAAACTTGAAATATCAGATAAAAAAATTGGTAATCTGTTTATCGGAGGTGAGGCTTTTGATGATAATAAAGAGTACACTGTGGCGACTATGGATTATCTGGCAGAGGGAAACAGTGGCATGAAGGGTTTCTTAAAAGCCACGAAACGATTTGATACCCATTTGAAGGTCAGGGATGTTTATATTTCTCAGATTGAAAAAATAACGGCCCAGGGAAATAAAGTAAGCTCAGCACTTGACGGTCGTATTAAATTCACAACAAAGTAAAAACTGATTACGATGATGAAAAAAATATTTATATGTTTTGCCACAATGGTTTCACTATATACCATGGCAGAAACCCCTCTTGTGATACTTCACACAAATGATACCCACAGTCAGCTTGAACCATATACGGCAGATGACAAAAGAAATGCAGACAAAGCAGGTATTTTGAGAAGAGAAGCCTTGTACAGCGAAATACGTTCGAAAGAAAAAAATGTTCTCGTTTTTGATGCCGGAGACTTTGTCCAGGGTACTCCTTATTTTAACCTTTTCAAGGGAGAAGCGGAAGTAAAAATGATGAATTACCTTAAACTTGATTGTATTACACTGGGAAACCATGAGTTTGATAATGGCATCAGCTTTCTGGAAAAAATAATTAAGAAGGCTAAATTTCCGGTTGTGTGCTCAAATTATGATATGTCAGCGGTCTCACTGGGTAAAAAAGTTAAAAAGTGGCTGATAATCAATAAATATGGATTAAAAATAGGGATAGTAAGTGCGAATATAAGCCCTTACGGACTGATTACACCTGCAAACTTTAAAGGCATTAAATATCTTGATCCGATAGCTACGGCTGAAAAATATGCATTTTGGCTGAAGGACACAAAAAAATGTGATATTGTAATTTGCATTTCGCACCTTGGTCTTGAATACGAAGACAATAATCCAAGTGATATGAATCTGGCAGCATCTACAGAAAGCATTGACGTCATAATTGGCGGTCATACTCATACATTTATGCCAAAACCACTGGTGGTAAAAAATGCTGTCAATAAAAATGTAATAATTAATCAGGTAGGTAAAGGTGGTATTTATGCAGGCAAACTAAATCTTATGGTGAACTGATACAGAAATTTACTCGAACTGCAACGAGAAAATAAGAAGGCGTGAAGTGATATTATCAATCGCATTTGTATACTTCAAAAAGACTTCGCTGCCCTGATCTGTTCGGTCATGTATCATTATATCTCCCATCCCGAGGCTGAACTTCAACTCCGGCACAAGTTTAAAAAAAGGAAGATAAAGATCGCAGCCCACACCGAATTCAAGATAAGTATTTATCGGTTTCAACAGAACCGGGACATTTTTATCCCTTCCCATATCTACTCCGGCGCTAAGCCCACCCAACAGGTATGGCCTGTAATTACCCGATCTGGCACCCCTGTATCTAAGGTTTAATGGCAACATTATATAATTTGATCTTATCGGATAACTTGTGGATATAGCACCTGATTCGTCAGATATAATATTTACATGCTTACTACCAAAGTGAATTTCAGGTGTAAGCCTGAGGCTTAAAAAATCAAAAATTCTCAAATCTCCTATTACACCTACTGTGAAACCGGGAGTATATGACGGTACACTGGCATACCAGGCATTACCATTATCGTCTGCAATGCCGGTATGGGAAAAAACAAGATCCTGAGTATGCAGACCAACTAAAAACCCAAAATGATATGGTCTAAGGTCTTCATATTGAAGATACTGTACCTTCTTTTGGGCAAATGTCCGGCCCGATGGATAAAGGGCCAGTATAAAAAACAATAATATCAGTATGTATTTTTTCAACTCTGAACTTCTTTTATTGACATTAAACGTTTTTTAAACTGAAATATTGCAGTTAATTTTTGGAAGCATGGTAAAAATATGTACATTTGCCGAGCTAAATTATAATCATTTAATAATTCGTATCATGGCTCATGTAATTAGTGAAGATTGCATCGCTTGCGGTACTTGCATCGATGAATGTCCGGTTGAAGCAATATCAGAAGGTGATATCTATAAGATAGATCCGGATGTTTGCACAGATTGCGGGACTTGTGCAGATGTATGTCCTGTTGAAGCAATTCATCCGGCATAATCTCAAAGAGAAACGGAAAAAGTGAAGGGTGTCTTTAAATAAGGCGCCCTTTATTTTTTTAATAAAAAAAATTAATTTTTAACCATTCTTTTTATATTTGTACTATAAGTAATCTCAGGTTGCATAATTATCTGTATTTATGGATGAAGGATCGGTTGCATTGTCTTTGATCCAGAACGCTTCTGTTCTGATATGTTTCGTCTTGCTTTTCGATTATTTTCAAAATAAGGAAAAAGTAAAGAATGGAATTCTTTATAAAATAATAAACGGACTTTTTGTTTCAGCAATAGGAATATTACTGATGGTTACTCCATGGTCATTTACGCCGGGTTTATTTTTTGACACAAGAAGTATTCTTCTTTCTATTACCGGATTGTTTTTTGGCCCTGTACCTACCGGAGTGGCAATGTTGGTTCTGGGTGTTATCAGGTATGGCATTGGTGGTGACGGGGTATATATGGGAATCGCAACCATATTGTCGTCCGGTTTGATCGGTATATTGTGGAACATCTATGGTAAACTTAATAGCAAATCAAAAAATAAATTTTTCAGACTTGCTTTATTTGGATTAGTGGTTCATGTAGCATTAATTGCTATGACCATTTTCCTGCCCGAGGAACTACGCATGAGAACATTCAAAGCCCTGTTGATACCTGTTATGGTACTATACGTTCCAGGTACGGTTATAATAGGCTTATTAATGTATAAAAGAATAGATAATTGGGAGGCAAGAATATTACTAAATGAATCCCAGGCTTTATATTCATCTTTGGTTGATCATATGCCTGCCGGAGTATTCAGGAAATCTTCTGATGGAAAATATGATTTCGTCAACGACCGTTTTTGTCAACTTAAAGGTTTGAAAAGAGAAGAAATCATAGGTAGAAACCCTAAAGAACTGGCTGATTACGAAGAAAGAAAAAATAGTGAAGGAGGTTATTTAACTCCACCTGTACAAAGGACTTTGGTTACACAAGGTACTGATCATCATGAGTGGATAATGAGGCATGGTATGCCTATAGTTGTAGAAGAAGCTTACATTCAGGCAGATGGTCACATTGAATATTTTCAGGTTGTCAAGACTCCAATATTTGACTCGCATGGTAAAGTGATTGGAACACAGGGAATGCAATTTGACATTACAACGGCCAAGAAAAATCAGGATGCCCTTGCATATGAGAAATTTCTTTTAAAAACATTTATGGACAATACTCCGGATACTATTTTCTTTAAAGATATTGAAAGCCGGTTTATAAGAATAAATAAAGCTCAATGCAAAGTTTTGGGATTAAGTGAAGAGCATGAAGCATTAGGGAAATCAGATTTTGATTTCTTCTCAATCAATCATGCAAGAGTTGCTTATGATGATGAACAACTGATAATAAGAACAGGCAAAGCACTAATAAATAAGGAAGAAAAAGCAACTTTGAGCGACGGTCGTGAATATTGGTTCAGTACCTCAAAATTCCCTCTTAAAGATAGGGATGGCAAGATTATTGGCACATATGGACTTTCAAAAAACATAACCGAGCAAAAAACACTTGAAGCAGACTTAATAACTGCAAAAACTCTGGCTGAAGAAAGTGATCATTTGAAGACTGCGTTTCTTCACAACATATCACATGAAATCAGAACTCCGATGAATGCGATTATCGGATTCTCAGGTCTTTTAAATGATCCCGGCATAAGCGATGCGGAGAAATCACATTTTACCCGAATAATCGTTCAAAGCAGCAATCAACTAATGTCAATAATTGATGATATAGTGTTGATAGCTACCATAGAAGCAGGCCAGGAGAAGATTAATGAAAAAGAGATGAAACTTAATACAGCTCTTTTGTTTGAATATGAAAAGTTTCAATCAAGAGCTTACGAAAAAGGACTTGATTTTGTCTTAAATCCAGGATTAAAAGATGCAGGTTCTGTTGTTATTGCTGACGAAACCAAACTAATACAGGTAGTCTCAAATCTGTTATCAAATGCATTTAAATTCACTAATAAAGGACGTATCGAATTTGGATATACATTAAAGAAAGATAATCTTGAGTTTTATGTTAAAGATTCCGGTATTGGAATACCAGTGGAAATGCATAAAGAAATCTTTCAAAGGTTCAGACAGGTCGATAGCTCTATTAGCAGACAATACGGGGGGTCAGGCCTTGGACTTTCTATTTGTAAAGCTTATCTGGATTTGATGGGAGGAAAGATATGGGTTGAATCAGAAAAAGGAGCCGGATCATGTTTCTACTTTACAATACCTTATAAAAAAGCAGAAATACAGGAAAGTCCTGATGAATTATCATCAGAAAAGAGTTTAACACTAATAAATAACTCTGTTACTATACTTGTAGCAGAAGATGAAGATTTGAATTTCCTGTTAGTGAAAGAGTTATTAAGGCCATACAATCTCAATCTTATCAGAGCAGAAAACGGGGTTGAAGCTGTAAACATAGTTACCGAAGAGCCGAATGTCGCTTTGGTACTAATGGACCTCAAAATGCCTGTTATGGATGGATTTGAAGCAACAAGGCTGATTAAGGGCATCCGACCTGATCTTGAAGTGATAGCCCTGACTGCATATTCATTGGAAGCTGATAAAATAAAGGCATTTTCAAGTGGTTGTTCTGATGTTATTGTAAAACCAATCAAAAAAGAAAAATTATTTGAAAAGCTAAGTTCTTTTATCGCTGATGAGGCTGACTGATAGTGAATTTCGGTGCGCGCATTCCAATCTCAAAACGCCTTTAATAATCAGAATTATAAATAATATAAAGAGAAAGGTCCCCAACCACGAGGACCCTTCAGAATACTTTGCCAAAATATAAACATTATATCGTAAAGCAAAGCTTCAACCAACTAAAAAACCTGAAAAATTAATTTAACCCTAAATGAACAGTCAGAGCGCAACTCTTTTCCACCAACTTGCTGTTCTCAAAATTAACCCTTACCTTAAACTGATTCTCAGAAACACTATCTGTCAGAATGTCTTCCTTAAAATCAAAACCATTTGAAACCTTTCTGAAACTTTTTGACTCATTAAAACTGCTTTCACTCATTGATGCGTGATACACTGCCATCTCAAGTACATCTTTTGCGCTATTCAATGTAAGATATCCGGCAGCACCGTTTCCAAAAGCATGTCTCGCATATTCCTCATTAGGTAATGCACTATATATTAACACACGTGTGGTTATCTTGTTCTCCTTAATACCGGCCAGTATTTCCATTCCTCCAAGACCTTCAAGATTGGTGTCCAACACAACAAAATCATAGGTTCTTGTACTGATTTTTTCAAAAGCCTGATATCCATCAACAACTTCGTCGATAATCTTTAAGCCGGGAACTGACCTGACAATCTTCCTTAAGCTGTCACCTAGGAATCTGCTGTTTTCTGCTACTAGAATTTTCATGACGTCAGGTATTAATTGTAATTAACTGTTACCCTCATCGGAGTTGCAGATGTATATAAACCATGAGCAACATTCTTATTGAGTTGTACTGTAGCACCAACAGTGATGTTTTCGGTATTTGAATTTCTGAGTTCAGCATTTCTGATAGCTCTGAAACCGGAAACCTTCATATCATTGTTGTCATTGTTAGTGATCACCGGTTCTTCAGGAAGAGAGATGTCAAATGTTGCACCGGTACCAGAAACCTTAAAAGAAGCGAGTGACACGTTACCTTCATTAACCATCTCAATTTTAGCAGCGTTTCTTTCAGAAGCCTTATTCAAATTTGCACTTGAAGAAAGACTTACATTACCGAGACTCATATCATTTACACTGCTGATAGAAGCGGGGGAAACTATCGTAACACACATGTGTCCGATTGCTTTTGTTTGTGAAAACAAAGCGGCAGGAAGGAGAACCATCGCTGCGAAGAAGAATATTTTAATGCTTGTTTTCATTACCCTGGAGATTGATTGATTTTGTACTCCAAAGGTATGATGAGGCTATCCTACAAATTGAAAGGATAAAGGTCGTTCCTGTATAGGGGAATTCTAAAAAAAAAGTAGGAGAAATTCCTGCCCTTGTAGGACTTTTCCTACAAGGCTGACGGATTAATCAGAGAATTATTCAATAAGCTTATTTTTAATGGCATACATGGTAAGATCGGCATTGGTTTTCATATCCATCTTTTCCATGATTCTGGTCTTATATGTGCTTACGGTTTTATCAGAAATAAAAAGAGATGCGGCAATTTCAGTAACAGACTTACCCTTTGCCAATAAAATCATAACCTGAAATTCCCTGGATGAAAGCTGGTCATGCGGGAGTTTGTTGTCCATGTCAGGATTTTGAAATATTAATCTTTCAGCCAGAGCAGCTGAAACATATTTACCACCGGAAGCAATTTTCCTTATAGCAAGAGCGAGCTCTTCAAATGCGCTGTCTTTTGATAAATAACCCGATGCTCCCAATTTAAAAGCCCTTATGGCATATTGCTCCTGAGGATAAAAACTAAAAATTAAAACTCTTGTATTAATGTTCCTGTCTTTCATCCTTTGCAGAACATCCAGACCTGTCATGCCCGGCATTGAAATATCAAGTATTACAAGATCATATTCTGTGCTGCAGATTTTTGAAAAAGCCTGTACTCCATCAGAAACCTCTTCAATAAGGTTTATTTCCGGGAGGTTTCTGACTATTTGTTTTACACCTTCTCTTACAATGGCATGGTCATCTGCTATAAGTATCTTCATAAACTTTGATTTTTTGGTACTTTTACTATAATGCTTGTCCCTCTACCTTCATTATTTACAAAAGTAATTGAACCTCCGCATTGATGTATCCTTTGCTTCATTCCCATAATTCCAAAAGATTTTCCTGACTGAATCTTTTCCTGAGGTATTCCTATACCATTATCTGAAATTGTCAGGGCAATATCGGTATCTTCATCAAGTGATATCGAAACCTCACTGGCTTCAGAATGTCTGATAACATTAGTTAATGCCTCCTGGATAATTCTGAATAAAGTAAGGCTGGCTTTTGGTGAAACATTTTCTATTTCTTTAAGCTTCAGATTACATGGTAAACCGGTCCTGTCTATAAACTGCTCACAATACCATTCGATAGCAGGTACCAGGCCAAGATCATCAAGCACACCAGGATGCAATTCAGATGATATTCTCTGGACTCTTCTGATCACTTCATTTGAGGTCATTATCATTCTGTCCATTTTCTGAGAAACCAAATCCTTGTTATCAAGATTTTGTTTGACCCAGTTCAGATCCATCTTTAAAGCTGTCATAGCCTGACCCAGTTCGTCATGAACCTGAAGTGAAATTGAAGATTTTTCTTCCTCCACAGCTTTAATCAGGTATTCATTCATTTGTTCAAGCTGATCTTTAGCCTTTTTGAGCTCAAGCTCAGAAGCAATCAGCATTTCAGTGTTTTCAATTACCCTTTGTTTTTGCCAGAAGAGCTCAAGGAAAACCCTGATCTTGCTTGTCAGTATCAACTCATTAAGTGGTTTGATCAGATAATCAACAGCTCCGGCTTTATAACCTTCAAGTATCTTTGAATTATTCGGGTAGTCAGCGGTCAGAAATATTATCGGGACTTTATTGTCGGTGCGGTTTTCATTTAGCTTAACCGCAAGCTCATAGCCGTTCATAATTGGCATCTGAACGTCAAGTATGGCAAGTGAAAGGTCCGTTTCGTGTGTAAGATCAAGTGCTTCCTGGCCTGATGTAGCCCAGATCATCTTCGCCTGTATATTCCTTAATATGATTTCAAGGTACATAAGGTTAGTGGAGTTGTCATCGACAATCAAAATATTAGGGAGCGTTTGCATACAAATATTTTATATATAAAACAAAGATAGATTTTTTTTGTTTATCAGTAATGTTTATAAAATCCAATTATTTTGTCAAAAACAAAAGTAAAATTTGTATTTCTTAAGTATTTGACCTAATTTTAACACAGTAATAATTAGCTATAAGATATGCCTAAATATAATATATTGGTTGTTGATGATAATCCCCATGCAGTCACCATGGTTTCAATTGTATTGTCAAGGAATATCGAATGCGAGTTATCAGTTGCATTTGACGGACCGACAGCAATAAAGAAGGCAAGGGAAATTATACCTGATCTTATCCTGATGGACTGGCAGATGCCCGGTATCGACGGTATCAGGGCTATAGAAATTTTGAAAGATGATCCTGAAACCACAAATATTCCGATTATCATGATTACATGCTATTCGGAGAGAGATTATCTTGAAAAAGCGTTTAAGGCAGGAGTAATAGACTTTATTAAAAAACCATATGAACAGGTCGAACTGCTTGCAAGGATACGATCAGTTTTAAGGACGATAGACTATTACAAAGCCATGCTTGAGTCTCAAAAAAGAGAATCAACAGCACTTTCACTTCAGAGTTTTCAAAACGAGGAGTTTAAGCATAAATGTGTTTCAGAGCTTAAGCAGCTGAAAGCAAATCACAAGTCCAATCCTGAAAAGACTGAGGAGAATATAGACAAGGTTATTTCAAACCTTAATTCAGATATGTCATCAAGTTCCTGGAATCAACTGGAGCAAAGGATTAAGGATACCGATCAACAATTTTTCAAGAGCATTGGCGAGAAGCATCCCAATCTAACTCCTGCCGAGATGAAGCTAAGTCTATATCTGCGAATGAATCTCTCAACCAAAGAGATTTCCGGTCTTACATTCCAGACTTACGACAGTGTCAGGATTGCAAGAACCAGACTCAGGAAAAAACTTAACCTGTCAAACGACGACAATCTGGTAGGATATATAAGCTCATTCTGATGCTTGTTTCCTTTTTGTATCCTTAAATTTTATATACAAGTATCTGAATTGATTCTTTCTTTACTGTTTAAACCCCATAATCGTAATTATTTTTGTATATGGATTTTTGTATCCTTTTTACTTTCATATAGTACAATATAATGATGCGATTCATAATTCGTAAGTTTAATATCTATACTCCTGTAATTATTACAATTGCAGTACTTATATCGTTATTTTCTTTTACTTCAAATCTTATTGGGCAGACTACTCAGACTTTCACTTCAAGTGGAGCTTTTTCTGTTCCCGATCGTGTGATAGAAATAACTGTACAATGTTGGGGTGCCGGTGGTGCGGGAGGCGGATCTTCAACGTCGTCATATGGAGGTTCTGGTGGCGGCGGTGGTGCTTATTCGACTGGAACAATAAGTGTTGTACCTAATCAGAGCATATCATATACTGTTGGTATTGGTGGATCAGGGAGTACAGGTAATGGTACAGCTGGAGGAAGCTCATCCTTTTCAAATCTTACTGCCAATGGCGGTGGAGGTGGCGGTGCCGATAGTGGAACACGAGGAGCAGGAGGTACTGCTTCCGGAGGATCAACGAATACTACAGGAGGTAATGGTGTAACGGGCGGCACTTCTGGAGGTAAAGGAGGAGATGGTGCTAATGGAGGTACAGGTGGAAGTGGTAGTACAGATAATGATGGTGTTGCAGGAAACTTTCCAGGAGGAGGAGGTGGTGGTGGAGAAGCTTCCGGATTTTGGTTTTGGACAACTCCAAAATCAGGTGGAGCTGGAGCGAATGGACAAATAATAATAACATATTCCACTGTAAACGTTGTTGTTTCTGCTTCATCAGGTAATACTTCCGGTTATTATAAAACGCTTAAGAATGCATTTGACAAAATAAATGATGGTACTCACAAAGGAAATATTTCGATCACTATATATGGAAATCTCACTGAATCTTCTACTGCATTATTAAATGCCTCTGGAACCGGGAGTGCGAGTTACAGTAATGTGAATATTTATCCTGTTGTCTCGGGTGTAACTATAAGCGGTTCAATAGATGGGCCTTTAATAAAGTTAGACGGAGCGGATAATGTAACAATAGATGGTCGTGTAAATAATACCGGAAGTACTGCTGATTTGGTTATCGAGAATACAAATACAGGATCGGGTGCCGTAACGATTTCCATGGACAATACGGCTCAAAATAATACAATCAGTTATTGTACAATTAAAGGCAGTGGAGGTTCGGATACTAATGGTACTATAAATTTTACCTCGACAGGTTCAAATACTGGCAATACTATTACTCAAAATAATATTACAAAAAGTAGTACCGCAGGAAGGACAAATGCTGTCTACTCAAGTGGTTCAAATACGGGTAATACAGTTAGTAACAATAATTTCTATGATTGTTGGAATGTTGGTGCAAGTTCGAACTTTATTAATCTGGCATCATCAGCATCAGACTGGACAATTGCTGACAACAGTTTTTACAATACAACTAAATTTGTTCCAAAAGGTGCTTATGATTATTATGGTATTAATATATCAAGCTCAACATCAGGCAATAATTTCTCGATAACAGGTAATTATTTTGGAGGCAACGCTGCCTTATGTTCGGGAGCTATGACTATCGGGGCTACTACAAATACAAAATCAATAAAATATAACCCGGTTAATTTATCTGTTGGTGCGACCACAGCAACGTCTGTACAAGGTAATTATATAAGAGGTATTACTATGTATAGTACCAATGCTTTACCTTTTACAGGTATTAACCTGATTTCAGGACTCTTTAATGTTGGTGATGAAACCGGAAATAATATAGGACAAAACACAGGTACGGGTTCGATTACTATCAATGGCTATTCTACTGCAACTGTATCATATGGTATAAACATAGCTACTTCAAATGATGTAGTGGTTTCAAATAATAATATTGGTTCTGTAACAGCAGCAAATAGCAATGCGGCATACGGACATAGTTTTTATGGCATTATAAAAAATGCAGGAGCCGGGGCTTTGACCGTCTCAAACAATTTAATCGGTAGTGCTTCAACTTCAGGAAGCATAAACTGTTCATCGGCCTCAACAAATGAGAATCAGATATTGTCTGGTGTTAGTACATATACATACGCTTCTTTGAATTTCACTTTGTCAGGCAATACTATTGCAAATCTCACAAATGGTTCCACAAGAGATCATGCTGAGAATTCAGTATATGGTATAAGTTGTGACGGAGCATCAACTAATGCAATATCAAATAACTTTATACACCATCTTGCTTGCAGTTCTCCATCTTCAAACAATGTGGTCTCAGGAATGAATCTTGTTGGAAATACAGTAAACACTCTGAAAAACAATATTATTTCATTGGGAGACGGTTTGAATGGTAAGTTATATGCTATCAATGGTATTTATGATGCTTCCAATTCTTCAAATGTTTATTACCATAATACAGTTTACATAACAGGTACAATTACAGGAAGCACAGCTATAAATACTTTTGCATTCAATAATAATAATACATGGAAAAGTGTAGAACTTAAAAATAATCTTTTTGTTAATACA
>CAZCPI010000006.1:31627-38006 GCA_964500535.1 uncultured Bacteroidales bacterium | reverse complement strand
GGATCAACGGAGGATCAACGAATCATATGCAAAATCTGAGGATTTACCGGGTCAACTGCAAAATCTGAGGATTTGCATTTTTCCCGGATCAAATTGAAAAGTTGTGGACTACGCAAAAATCTTGTTTAATCCGAAAAGGGAAAAGATTATATCTCTAACTCCTGTTTTTGATACTCAGAATGCTTTTATCTTTGCGTTGAATAATTCGGCCGAAGCATTAGTGCTTATGTGATCAAAATGGTTGAGGATTGTAAGATAATCAGACTGCATGGTTCGGCTGATTAATCCAAAGGACTTAATACTTGAGACGCCGACTCAATGATACTGAGACGCCGACTCAGCTATTACGAGACGCCGACACAGAGAGGTTTAGACGCCGACTCAGGAAGAATCTGTTTATCAGGTTTTATTCATTAATCATTGAATTTATATAAACACTTCTTAATAATGATTATTTTTGCAATAATCATGAAACGAGCATTAACACTTCTGCTGTTTAGTCTTATACTTTTTGGTTTCAAAAACGGTGAATCCGAACAAGAAGTATATAAATCAGAAAGCCTGATTATTAACAGGATTTCCAAACATGCATACCGTCATATTTCATATCTTAACACAGTTGATTACGGTAAAGCCCTTTGTAACGGGATGATTGTCAGTTATAAAAATGAAGCCGTGGTTTTTGACACTCCGACAGACGATAAAGCTTCAGCTGAATTAATCGACTGGATCACAAAAAGTCTTGATTGCAAAATCACCGCTGTGATACCAACTCATTATCACATAGATAATCTTGGCGGACTGGATGAGTTTCACCGGCATGGTATTCCCTCTTATGCTTATATAAAGACTGTCGAAAAAGCAAAAAATCTGCATTTGCCAATACCCCAAAACAGTTTTGTCTCGGTTCTTGAACTAAGAGTCGGAAATAAAAAGATTTATGCCGAATACATGGGTGAAGGGCATACCAGTGATAATGTCATCGGCTATTTTCCATTGGATAAAATAATGTTCGGCGGATGTCTGATAAAAGAAAAAGGTGCCGGTAAAGGTAATCTTGCAGAAGCCAGTCCCGATAAATGGTCTGAAACAGTAAGAAAAGTCAAGCAAAAATATTCTGAAACCATTAAAATTATACCGGGTCATGGCAAACCCGGAGGAAAAGAACTTTTTGACTACACAATCAGTTTGTTTAAATGACAATGAATGGTATCGAACACAAATCAAAAATGTGGAACCTGTGGCATGGTTGTCATAAACTAAGTGAAGGCTGTAAATATTGTTACGTCTATCGCGGTGACTCAAAACGAGGTATAGACAGTAGCATTGTTCACAAAACCAACAACTTTGACTTACCAATACAGAAGAAGCGTAACGGTGAATACAAAATTGGTCCGGGCTCATTGGTTTACACCTGTTTCACATCCGACTTCTTTTTGGAGGATGCAGATGAATGGCGGCCTGAAGTCTGGAAAATGATACACCAGCGTAACGACCTGAGATTCATGATAATTACCAAACGAATAGATCGTTTGCATTTATGCCTGCCTGACGATTGGGGTGACGGATACGATAATGTAACTATCTGTTGTACCGTTGAAAATCAGAAAATGGCGGATTACAGATTACCCATATACAAACTATCTCCAATCAAACATAAAATCATTATCTGTGAACCAATACTTGAACGGATAAATCTTGATAAATATAGCATTGGAACATGGGTTGAGCAAGTTGTTGCCGGAGGAGAATCCGGTAACAGTGCCCGTGAATGTAACTTCGACTGGATTATGGAGCTTCATGACATCTGCGTCAAAGAAAATGTATCTTTCTGGTTCAAACAAACCGGCGCAAAATTTATAAAAGATAATAAGTTGTATCAAATAAACAGGCAGTTTCAACATTCACAAGCCAGAAAGGCAGATATAAATTTTAATAAAAATGAATAACCTTGTAAATATACATAACGATCGTTTTGCCAATCATGTGGGGATTCGTTTGATTGAAGTTAAAGATGGCTACGCACTTACAGAACTGACTCTGGCCGATTATCATTTGAACGGCGCAGACCGGGTTCAGGGTGGAGTTATTTTTACATTAGCCGACTATGCTTTTGGAGCAGCGTCAAATTCACAGGGGATTGCCACCGTCGGGCTAAATGTCAACATTTCTTATTTTAAATCACCAACAGGTAGCGTGATCCGTGCAGAAGCTAAAGAAATCAACACCCAGAATAAAATATGTGGTTATCAGGTCAATGTGTTTGATGAGGATGGCAGTCTAATAGCGACTTTCAACGGTTTAGGATACCGCAAAAGGTAAAAATTCTTTATTTTCATACCTCACTGACCCGTATCTTTTTTGTCTTAAGCTTGCTGTTGTTGATAGTTTTGATCAGTGATTCAATTTTTGAAGCAGGAACGGCAACATAGGAGCAATCCTGTTTAATTTCGATGATTCCCAACTGTTCTTTACTAAGCCCTCCCTGTTTTAAAAACAGACCCGCAATGTCACCTTTGGAAATCTTATCCCTCCTGCCTCCGGTGATATAAAGTGTATTCCAGATGGGAGCTTCAGGTATAGGTGCATTCTTGATTTGTACAATCTTCGTATCCCCGATGAAACCAGGAAGCTCTTCTTTTTCCCATTTCAGAACATAAGCGGTACCCTCAGAGTTCATTCTGGCAGTCCTTCCATTTCTGTGCGTGAATTCCTGACTCCTTGGCGGCAATTGAAAATGGATGATGAATTTCAGCTCCGGAATGTCGAGTCCTCTGGCTGCAAGGTCGGTAGCAACAATCAGTTGATGGGTTCCATTCCTGAATTTTATCAGGGTTCTTTCTCTGTCTATTTGCTCCATTCCGCCAAAGAAACATCCATGATGTATATGCTTTGATATCAGATAGTCACTTACTTCCTGTATGGTTTCCTTGAAGTTGCAGAAAATTATTCCCGGCTGATTACCGATGTGATTTAGTGTTTTAACTAAAGTCCCCAATTTATCCTTTGTGGGAGAAACCACTGTCCTTATTTTCAACTGAGCACTCTTTTCATCCGAGTAATCAATATAAACAGGATTATTAAGACCTACAAAAGCAGGTATTTCTACCGCTTTTGTGGCAGAGGTCAGTATCCTTTTTTCGATATTCGGCATGGCTGTGACAACTTCGCTCATTTCAGCCTCAAAACCGGTTTCAAGTGATTTATCAAATTCGTCAAGCACTATCGTGCTGATAAATTCAGTTGAAAAGACATTTCTTCTAAGAAGGTCGGCAACCCTTCCCGGTGTACCTATAAGAATTGCAGGATTGTGTTTGAGATCTATTTTGTCCTGATAACCTGCACGACCGCCATATACGGCGTTGGTTTTGTACCCGGAACCCATTTCCCTGATTACCTGTTCTATCTGAAGAGCTAATTCTCTGGATGGAACGAGTATAAGTACCTGAATTTCGTTACTTTCAGCATCCAGATTACCGATGATGGGGAGCAAATAAGCCAGAGTTTTGCCAGTCCCGGTCGGAGAAAGCAATACTATATCTGATGAGGACTCAATAGTTGTCATAGCCTCCTCCTGCATAGGATTGAGCTTCTGAATCTTTAGCTTTTCCAGGATGTCCTCCTGATTCTTTTTATTATTTGGCATTGCGTAAAGATACTGCATTAGCTTCAATCTGCAATATTCACTATAAGTGAAAACGCTTCGTCAATTATTTAATGGAAAATGCCAGAATTTCTGAATAGTTACAAATGCTGGTTAATTTTACTTTTAAAACGATTCTAAAAGTTCACTCAATATTTCAACTCCTTTAACTGCTTGTTCCTGAATCACAGTACAGTCTTTACGGATTGTGCGGCCAACCTGATTAGGATCAATAATATATATGGGAACACCGGAAGGAACAAAATCGACTAAACCGGCAGCAGGATAAACGTTGAGAGAAGTACCGATAATCACAAAAATATCTGCTGAAGACGTCAGGTCAATTGCTTTATCCATTTCAGGAACGGCTTCACCAAACCAGACAATAAAGGGCCTGAGCTGTGATCCGTCAGCCGCTTTTTCGCCTTTCAGAATATCCTTGTATCCAATATCAATGACATGAGATTTATCTCTGCTACTACAAGCCTTCGTCAATTCACCATGCAAATGAAGCACTTCGCTGCTCCCTGCCCTTTCATGAAGATTGTCAACATTTTGAGTTACAATCTGTACATCAAATACAGACTCCAGTTTTGCCAAACCTATATGTGAGCCATTGGGTTCAGCCTTCTCCAACTGCCTGCGACGTTGGTTGTAAAAATCAAGCATGAGATCAGGATTGCGATACCAGCCTTCAATGCTTGCAACATCTTCCACACGATGATTTTCCCATAAACCATCCGAATCACGGAAAGTCTTCAAACCACTCTCCGCACTTATACCGGCACCGGTTAATACAACCAATTTCTTACGCATATCCACAGATTTATGCTGCAAGTTATCAGAAAATTCCTGAAAATACTGCAACTTTGACCCATAAAAAATTTACCAGTCTACAGAAAATAAATAATAATGAAACTTGAGAAAACCAATGCTGCACGCCTTCTTGATAAAGCTAAAATTGAATACGAGCTTATTTCATACGAAGTTGATGAATCAGATTTAAGCGCCATTCATGTAGCGGAGAGTCTATGTGAGCCCATTGAACAAGTATTCAAGACTTTAGTTTTAAAGGGTGACAAATCAGGTTTCTTTGTTTGTGTCATTCCCGGTGCTGAAGATCTTGATTTAAAGAAAGCTGCCAAAGCTTCAGGAAATAAAAATTGCGAACTAATTCCAATGAAAGACCTGCTCACTGTCACCGGCTATATCCGTGGAGCATGTTCGCCTATCGGGATGAAAAAACGTTTTCCAACATACTTCCATGAAACCAGCCTGAATTTCAATCACATCTTCGTTAGTGCAGGGATTCGTGGACTCCAACTCCGCATAGCGCCTGAGGCCATCGTCCATTACGTCAACGCAAAAACGCTGGATTTGATAACCGCCAGAAATATATAAATCTATTACTTATTTAGTAATTAATATTTATTCGAACCCGCCGTCAAGATATCTGAAAAAAGCATCATTAACCCAAAGTGGGGTAACCGACAAGTCCAAACCGACAGATTCATTATTAAACCAGGCCATTACGGTTTCAGACTCTAGTTCCTTGCAATATGTATGGACTACATGTGTTTTATCCCCTACCGAAAGATTGCAGATTTTATAATAACCTCCAACAGGCACTTCAGAGCAAAATAGTGGTTGGTACCAGGATTCAAAGAGAAGATGATGTTCTCCGGTGCTTTCACGTTTCGCAAAAGCTTCAATAATATCGTGGAAGCGGTCACGCTGGTCTCTTGAAGCAAATTCCATAACAACATCAAATTCATGTTTATGGGCAATGGAAAAACCGCCCGTGATAGACTCAAGATTCAAATCGGGAGTTTTTTCCCACTCATCAAGATATATAAACGTGGAGTGTTTTGGCTCAAGCTGAATCTTAGCCTGAAAGTTCTCGCTTACCAAAAGGCCCATCAACTGTTTAATATGCTTAAAATTGCTGTGACTGTATACAATCTTGAGGTCTTCATCAAAATTGGCAAGTTCTGACCTTTTCTTAATATGATATCCCTTAAGTATCTGATTTGAAACAGCACGTTTCATCACAGGTTCCAGTGTTTCGCTACTTACAGCCGCAGTATTATCCCACCGGTTCTGCAATTTGCCGATGATATCATTTTCAGTTATATATCCGATAAAATTTTTGTCGTTTTTCCTGAAAGCCTGTATGTTTTCCAGAAGATGAAAAGCCAAATCAAGATCAAGTGCAGCACGCAGATCCATTACAAGCAATCTTCCCTTAAATATCAGGTTTAAGTCAACTGCAATTGCAAGAGCCTGACTCTCCTCTTTAGTCAACTTGGCGATAGAGGTTTCATGGTGAAAACCTTCAAGGCTTTTCCCGATTTTTGGATCCGAATAAGTAGCAGCAAGCTCTTTTAACCCTCCCGATGAAACCAAAAGGCATATCGCTGATATATTACTTATTTCACCCGCACCAGTACTCAAGATTTCACTTTCTGAACTATCCAAAACCTCCCTTCCGAACATAGAAACAAGCGATATAATGAATATATCAGTCGCGGAATCACCTGTGTCTATAAATTTCATTTTCTTTTTAAGCTCATCCCTGAAAAGCTTCTGAGTCTCCCAAAGTTTTTCACTAAGCAGCCTGACTGTATAACTTAATATACCAATCTCATCCTCACGATTAGCCGATATCGTCAAACGGTCAGCCGATTCAGGATTACCCATAAGCACCATATGAACCGTATCTTCGAGTTGCTTTAT
>CAZCPI010000006.1:0-31527 GCA_964500535.1 uncultured Bacteroidales bacterium | reverse complement strand
GCTAAAGAAATAACGTTTGCGACTAACATTAATAAAACCAGGTATTCCAAATGCCATATACTTTCAAGTTTAGGAAGTTTTCTGTATTGGAAAAAGCCCATCATTGCGCCAATTAACCCATTACCAACAGACCAACTGGGCAGATATGTTAACCCATATCCTAACAACAAGTCAGTAACGACATTCCCGGCGAAACCGGCAATAAAACCATAAAAGGGGCCGAACAGGTATCCTGCGACAAATAACAAAACAATCTGCGGACGAATATCAACATTTGAAACTCCCGGAAGATGTATTCTGACGAAATAATTCAGTAAACAGTATGTCAGCAATATAGCCAGCGTACCAATTATGTTTTTCATTTCTTTTTTCATCTGTAATATTAATTTTCAAGGCAGAAATGTGGGTTTATGAGGGATAGGCATCATTTTCTATACCTAAATCCAGAAACCTCGATAAGTATCCTACTTTCTTTTTCTCTCGCTTTCTTTTGAAACTTCTATTAATTGTTTGATTTCCATATCAATGAAGGGTAGTAAATCTTCGGCGAGCTTATACATACTGGTCGAAAATAATGTTGGAATGTTGTTGTCATCTAGCTTGAATTGTGCTCTCGCATTGGATATATTCTGACGAATATTGAAAATTGCTTTGTTCGTCTTAACGCCACCAGGAATAGCCCCATTAAGCCAACCTTTAAATTTCCAACTGATTTTCAATTTATCAGTTGGAATTGGGAATGCTGGAACTACATTGAAATAAGCATAATACAGCCACACTTCAAAACAAGAATTGCTAATAATCAGGTTAAAATCCTCAGCCTCACATATCGGTGCTATTCTAACCAAGTCATTATAAAAATGGTCAACATCTGAAATCAGATAGAAACGATCAGGTTCCTTATCATCAGCGGCACTACTTGCAAAGCGACTTTTCAATTCGATGGCCGTTTCAAGCATTCCATCTGGATTAAGCCTGTTCTTATCCGCTATGAAATCCAGTTTTATCCTATTGAAGGAATTCCCTCTAAGTAAAATGTTGAAATATGTTCTTTCACGCTTTTCACCTCCAGATACAATAACCCAAAACGATTTGGGCAATTGCGTTCCTTCTCCCTTTTGATAGCCAGCAGGGCTAATGACATCACCGGAATGCGAGCCTTCAACAGGCTCCATTCTTTTTCCACTAACCAAAGGTTTGAAATCACGCTCCGGATTTGTTTTGGCATATGTGCGAGGTGTTGGATCCATCAGTCAAAAAAATCACCCAGTTGTGGAACCCCACCGTAGCGACCATCCAAGTAACCATTCTCAAGATTAATGGTATTGTGAATCTTAAAATCGTTTATGGAATAAATCTTCGAATTGCCCTGTTCTTTTTCAATCAACCAAATTTCGTCGGGACGTAAAAGCTCTTGCTGATTAATCAATTTAGAGGAGTGAGTTGTATAAATCAGTTGACCCTTTGATTCTACAGAACCAAAATACTGAATTAAGGAAAACAGCAAATTTGGATGAATGCTGTTATCAATTTCATCCACAAAAATGACTTTCTCGTGTCGAATGGCATCATAAATTGCAGGGATAAGATTCAACAAGCGAACAGTACCATCCGACTGAGCTGAAATCTTCATGCCTTTGCTAAAACCGTTCTGTCCAATCTGTTCAAAGATCAGCTCCTGGGCAGTCTTTATACCTTTCACCATTGTAACAGCAAAAATATTCCGGTTATTTTCTATTCGGGCAATACTTGTATCCGGTTTGAGTGGATCTTGTTCAATAAGTTGTTGAATTTCCTTATAATTCTGATGATTGGTCATCCATTCATCGAGGGGTTGGTCTAAAATCTTAAAAGACTGAATACCCACCCCTGTCTTAGTAAATAACTCATTGGTAAACGACAGCATTTCCGGCCATTTAGACATAAGATGAATCAAAGCAGGCACACTACTATTCACAGTAACAATAACCAATTTTTCAAGTAACCACCTGAAAGCATCGCGAATTTCTTCATTTGGTAAAACAGGAAATTTCTGATTTAGGGGTAATAGCGATGAGCGACTATTCAACTCCAACAATTTTGTTGCTGAATCAATATTCGAAATGTTTTTGGCTTTAAGTTCTTTATTATTTCTTATAAAAACAGGCCGATCAGACACCTTGCCAAGTCCAGAAATACTAAGTGATTCGGAAACAGATCTTTCTCCAATCTCCACTGTATAAAGCAGGTAGTTTCCGTTTGTAAAAAATTCAATCTCAAACGAAATCTTATCCTGCACTTTATCGGTCAGTTGAAAGAAATAATCCTCAAGCGTTAGTTTATTGAGAAAATTCTCATCGGTAGTAAAGCCCTGAATAAAAATCAATGCCTTCACAAAATTTGATTTCCCGGCTCCATTAGCCCCATAAAAAGCAGCTTGCTTCAATAATGGCACTTTCATGTCTGAATAAACATGATTGGGAAAAGAAGTCCTTTTAGGATTCGGGAACATATCGAAAACAGTTTCCTCATAAAAAGAGAGGAAGTTCTTGATTTTAAGACGCAACAACATGGCTTATGTATTAAGAGTTGCTGCAAATATAATGTAAGTTTTCGATTATCCGTGAAATTTTCACGGATAATCGAAAAAAGTTTTAAGAGCATAGAATAATGCTAATAGTTATGAAATATCAGAAGTTTAGAATGATTTGACTAAGGACTTACAAGCCCTAAAAACGATTCTTTGAAATTTCATTAATTTAAAAATGATTATAACTCAATTCTCATATTTCCCGACCCAGTATTTGTACGCCTCAAGGAGGACGTCGGCGTATTCATCAACGGCACTGTAACAGCTCAGATCGACTGGCACGATATCACCAAACTGGTCTCTTGCTATTTCATTTTCAACTTCAGTCAGCCTCCTGTATATTGGGATAAGTGTTTTGAGCGTTGTCAGGTATTGGTTTAAAGCGTTGGATTGAAGCGGAGACATCTTCTCACAATACTGAATTTTTAAATTATAAATCTGTTTCTCGGCTGCATTTGATCTTGCAATTTCAGCTGGGGTACATATTCCGGAGCAAAGTTCTTTTTCCAAAGGTTTTATTTTTTCTTCCAGCTTTCGTGATTCTATTGTATCCTGTAGATCGACACTTTTGAATATTGCCGATACCCTTTCCATACGACTGGTTATGGTTTCACCAAGTTCTTTTTGCTCCTTTGCAAGTTGAAATAACCTGGCACTGTGATCTCCTTTTTTAATCGCAGATTTCGGATCTTTCTGTGCCTGATTCATCATTTTTCCTGCATAATTCTGAGCCCACTTTTCCTGCTCGGCATCACTCATTTCACCGACTTTCTCCAAATCGCTCATTGAAACACCATATTGTTCGCTTATATCTTTTTGAGCAGTTTTAAGCGCTTTCTTTCCATCTGTATTATTTTGCAGGTCCTCACCTATGACCTCAGCTTCTTCGTGGATTTGGTCAATAACTTCTTTAAGTGAAGCCTTTACTTCATTAACCCTGTCAGAAAATTTATCAACAACGGTTCTGTCGGAAGCACATGCAACTGAAGGGACAGAAGGTAACTGGCTTAAAAAAGCTTCAGGAGTAGTCAGAGCTTTTGCTGAGATTTGTGATACTACAAATACCACAAGCAGGTTTAACAACTTTTTCATAACTGTAAGTTTTTAAATGTTTATCAAAACTAGTTTTACAAAAATTAGTTTAATACCCCCTAAAGGGGGATTATTTGATAAAGTCAATATAGTATAATCATCTATAGCTATTTTACAGACAATTAGAGCTTTCCAGAATCTCTTTTGGGCTTATTCTGATTTGTATCTTAACTGACAGTCTTTTATCATCTTTTATGAAACCGTACACTTTCAACCAAAAGTTGTTTTTTGTATATTTGCCAACTGCAAAGCGGCTTACCCTAATGGGTCGGTCTCAGATACTCCAAAACTATGATAAACGGGAAAAAAATAATTGTTGTGATGCCTGCATACAACGCAGAACTCACCCTGAGAAAAACATACGATGAAATACCTTTTGATATTGTTGATGATGTTATTATCACTGACGATTGCAGTAAAGACAATACCATCGAAGTAGCCAGAGAAATCGGTATTAAAAATATCATCAGACATGATAAAAACAAAGGTTATGGCGGAAACCAGAAAACCTGTTATAAAGAAGCCCTGAAATTAGGCGCAGACATTATAGTCATGTTGCATCCGGATTATCAGTATACTCCAAAGCTTATCCAGTCAATGTGCTATCTTATTGCAAACGATGTTTATCCTGTGGTTTTCGGATCAAGGATTCTTGGATCAGGAGCTTTAAAAGGAGGCATGCCTATGATAAAATATGTAGCTAACCGACTGCTGACTTTGGGTCAAAACATTTTACTTCATCAGAAGCTTTCTGAATACCATACAGGTTACAGGGCTTTTTCGGCTGAAGTCTTAAACAGTATAAAATACGATGTTGACTCAGATGATTTTGTATTCGACAATGAAATGGTAGCCCAGATCTTTTATGCAGGCTACGAAATTGCTGAAATTACCTGCCCGACAAAATATTTTGAGGAAGCCTCATCGATAAACTTTAAAAGGAGCTGTATATACGGACTTGGCGTTATCGCTGTCTCAATCAAATACAGACTTCATAAATGGGGTCTGATAAAGAGCAGACTTTTTTAAATAAATCAGAATGAGACCCAAACATCTTTGTCAACTTTCAAAATTCTTTTAAATTTTATGAAACCCCGGACGCCAGAAACCAAAACTTCCCTGAATGTAACAGCCGATAAAAACAAATGGATTTTCAACGGATTACTCATTTTGGTTTTTGTCACTGTTTACTCGTTTATTTTTGATAAGAAACTTGATCTTAACGGTGATAATTTCGGGTATATCAACTATGCCCGCTCGATAATGAGTGGTCACGGCTACTCTTCTCCACTCACTCCAGAATATGCTGCAACCAACTGGTTTCCGCCAGGTTATTCAACAATGCTGGCTTTTCTGATGTCAATTTTCGGAGACAACATTGTCATACTTAAACTCGTAAACGGGCTTTTGTATCTTGGAGGAATACTGCTGATGACTTCCATTATGAAGAAAGTTACAGGCAATATTTACTTCGCATTTTCAGTTTCTGTGCTGATGCTTCTTAACAGTGGACTTATGAGGTATGCAACAATACTAATGTCTGAAATACCGTATCTTTTCTTTAGCATTCTTGCTGTTTATTATCTCTTCAAAATGAAGGATGATGAAAAGATTATAAAATCCGCCAACTTCTATATTGTGTTAGTGACTTCCGTAATTGCTTTTTATTTCAGGAGTGTCGGGGCTGTGCTTGCAGGTGCAATTATAATGTATTGGTTGTTTGACAAAAAATGGAAAAGAGCATTGACATATGGTGCCGGTTTTGCTGTGTTATATCTTCCATGGATGATCCGCAACTCAATGCATGGCTTGAAAAGCAGATACTTTGATACAATGACGGTTGTCAATAACTGGAGACCTGAAGAAGGACATATCAATACTATAGGCGGTTTCCTTGAAAAAATGGGAACTAACTTGTACGATACTGTGATTAAAGGTTTCACCGATGTACTGTTTCCGTTTACCAGAGTTGACAATATGTCAAAAACTTTAGTTATGGTACTTGGATTAATTATTGTAGCCATTACTTTTTACGGTGCCTGGAAATCTGAAAAGAAGAAATTTTTCTTCCTGTTTTATTTACTTGGCAATATTTTTGTTTTCCTTGTGTGGCATTCAGGAAATGGTTCACGATATGTCTGGCCTCTGGCTCCCTTTATTGCTTTCTGCTTTTTCCTTGGTGTTACCAATATTATTTCGCTTGCATTTAAAGTAAAATCAGACAAGAGTCTCGGAAAATGGGCTTTGGGGATAATGATTTTTGCGTTATTTACTACATCAACTCTTAAAGAACTTAATCTGATGGCTAAGCAGGATTATCATCCGGCTTACAACAACTTTTTTAATATTGCTAAAGCTCTTGAGAAACAAGGCAACAGGAATATGGTAGTTGCTTGCAGGAAACCCGATATGTTTCACTATTTTTCCAAAACTTACTCGAAGATGTATCTTTTCAGTGAAAATGACAAGGAAGTTATCGGACAATTAGTAAAAGATAATGTTGATTTCGTTGTGCTGGACCAGCTCGGTTACAGCTCAACCGGCTTATATCTGTATCCGGCGATTATGAAAAACCAGGAGCTTTTTAGTGTAGCTATTCAGATGAAGGACCCTGACACTTATCTTTTATGGTTCAATAAAGATGGCGCTGTCAAAAAGTTAAACGCTGATTTGAATAAAAAATAAAAAATCTAATTCGACACCGGAATTTTATATTCATTCGTCAATTCCGGGTATTAATTTGGTATAAGGTGTTATATTTGGCACCAATTAAATTAAAATAAAACAATAATATGAGAGATTTTGTGAATCTTCTTTACAGGTTGATTCCACCTTATAAAAAAAGTTTAATATTCAGCATTATAAACAATTTCCTGAGTATATTTTTCGGGTTGTTCTCTTTTGCACTTATCATACCGATACTTGAAATATTATTTGGTCAGCTTGAAGGCGTTTATACTACAATAAAACCTTTGAGCGGTGTTCCTGCTGATCAGCTTGCCGAGGTAGTTAAAAACAATTTATATTGTTATATTTTAAATTTCAAGGGCACTTTTGGTGGTGGGAATACACTTATGATAATAGGAGCTCTTCTTGTTTTAATGACTTTCTTCAAGTCTCTTTTTATGTTTATGGGTTCATCCAATATGATAACCATCCGCACCGGCGTTGTCAGAGATCTGAGGACTTCTATATACGATAAAATTATAAGATTGCCCCTCTCCTTTTATTCTGAAGAAAAGAAAGGTGATATTATGGCAAGAATGTCAGGAGATGTCATTGAAGTCGAAAACTCTGTTATGAGTTCCATAGACATGGTATTCAAAAATGTAGCAACTATATTCTTTTCTTTTCTGGTAATGTTGGTTATAAGCTGGCAACTAACTGTTTTTGTACTGTTGGTTTCTCCGGTAGCATTGATCGTGATGGGAAGAATAAGCAAAAAATTAAAAAAACCTTCCAGAGAAGGACAGAATCAACTCGGAGAGTTATTTTCTCAGATTGAGGAAACCCTGACCGGTTTGCGTGTGATTATGGCGTTCAATGCAGAGGAAAAAATTAAGAAGAGATTTTCAAAACAGAACGAAAACATCAGACGTACATTCAGTAAAGTCGGAAGAAGACAGGTACTTGCACATCCTGTAAGTGAATTTCTGAGTACGGTCATAGTTGCCATTGTAATCTGGTTTGGCGGTAGCCTCATTCTAAAAAACGAGAGTGTAATTTCCGCATCGACATTCATATATTATCTTTTGATTTTTGCCAATATCATTAGTCCTGCAAAATCCTTGTCTCAAGCTTGGTACACGATTGAAAAAGGTATGGCTTCAATGGAAAGAATAGACAAAATTCTTAAAACTGAAAGCACCATAAAAGACCCTGAGAAACCTGTTCATATAAGTAGCTTTATTAATCAGATCAGATTTAACGATGTTTGTTTCAGATATGACTCAGAGCCGGTTCTTAAAAATATCAACATGGTCATTCCCAAAGGTAAGACCATTGCTCTGGTAGGTTTGTCCGGTTCAGGTAAGTCCACTCTGGTTGACCTTATACCAAGGTTTTATGATGTTGAAAGCGGTTCAATAACTATCGATGAAACCGATATAAGGAATATCCCGTTCCAAGATCTTCGCAGTCTTATGGGCAATGTAAATCAGGAGGCAATTTTGTTTAATGACACTTTCTTTAACAACATTTCTTTTGGCGTTGAAAATGCAACCATGGACCAGGTCATTGAAGCTGCCAAAATAGCAAATGCACACGATTTTATAATTGCAACTGAAAACGGCTATGAATCTAATATTGGTGATCGTGGAGGAAAATTATCGGGCGGTCAGAGACAAAGGATAAGTATTGCACGTGCAATCCTAAAAAATCCCCCTATTTTGATACTGGATGAAGCCACTTCTGCTCTGGATACTGAGTCAGAACGTCTTGTTCAGGAGGCTCTTGAAAATCTTATGAAAAACCGTACAACAATAGTTATCGCTCACAGACTTTCAACTATTAAAAATGCTGATATGATCTATGTCATTAATGACGGAGAAATTGTTGAAAGTGGCAATAATGAACAATTACTTGACAAAAAAGGCGTCTTCCGACGCCTCTATGATATGCAGAGTTTTTAATAAACCTACGCGGGAACGGTTTCAATGTTGAAACTGTCTGTCAAAATAAGGACTTTTTCCTGTCACACTGATTGGAATGGCATAAGCCAATTTACAGTCATCTCCCAGCCAGCCTAATTCCATCGCAGCTGTCCCGGCAGAGAACATAACTCTTGTATCAACCTTTGCATCAGATGCTTTTGAGCAAGCTGAGCCTACAGCAATACCAAGATCAGTAACAGGGAATGCACATGGCGCATTTCCGCTTAAGTCCTTTTCTGCACAGGTCGGATAGCCACAGTATCCGCAATTGAGACCCAGATTAGCAAGTCTTGTTCCAATTATTAATACTGCCTGTGACTGACGAATATTGGATGCATCCCTGAAGAAAAATTTTCGCCCGTGATTTTCAACACTTTTCTCCATAAATGAAGCCAATATTTCAAGATCCTCACCATAAGCAAGTACAATTTCAAGATTATCAATGCCTTTACCTTTTGGTGCTGTTCTCGCAGCAATCATCATTTGTTTTCCGACTTCAATAACATTGGCAATTTTTATTTCTTTTTCGTTAATTATCATTTTTCTTCATTTTTACTGTCAAACAAACTTATGAAAACCGATTTAATCATGCAAAAATTAAAAAAAAAGGTCAATTTTGAAAAAAAATAATGCCTTTATAAAAAAAAATCGTCTAAAAACTTGTAAAAAAAAAAATTATGCTTTCCTTTGCTTCTGCTTATTTCATATAAGCGTAATCTTTTATTTATTTATTTATTATTATTTTTTATTTTATGAACATTTACATCGGAAACTTGAACTACAGTGTTAGGGAAAATGATTTGAAAGAAGTTATGGAAGACTATGGCACCGTAACATCAGTTAAAATCATCAAGGATCGCGAGACAGGCCGCTCTAAAGGTTTTGCATTTTGCGAAATCAAAGAAGACGAAGGAGCAAAAAAAGCTATCGCTGAACTTAACGGTTCTGAATATGCTGGTCGTCCCATGGTAGTCAAGGAAGCTCTTCCAAAAAACTAAAAAACCTTAAATCGTTCTGAGACAGCTCTTACTTAAAATATAAGTTCTGGTTTATGAAACCGCATCAAATCTGATGCGGTTTCTGCTTTTTACTCGAAATAGCATTAGTTATGCTAAGTTCTTTTTCTATATCAAGCATAGACAGATCCTGAACTTTTGCCTCAGATTTAAAAAAACCCAGGTTATAGCCTATTTCGCGGGCAATTACATCTTTATCGTTTACATATTGTCTTGTTACAGCAATAATATAACCATCTGATACTGCCACAGTTTTAACAGGATATTCAATACCTTCTTTGTAAATGGATTTATTCTTATTAAAGAGATAATGATCATTAGGAACTACACAAAATACATTATTTGACCTCTCATCAGCATTTGGTTTATTAAGAGTAAGTTCAAACTTAACTTTATAGGATTCCAGACCTTGTTCATTAAAAATTTCCTGATTGTATTGTCCGCTTAAGCTATTCCAGTAGTTAATTGCATCTTTAATTGCATCATTATTTTTATTAAATGAAACAAAATTAGCAGATATGGTAACTGTTTTGTTCTGGTGATCAAAAAACACGTTTTTTTCGGCTTTAGTCATGGATGCCAATGTAAAAAAGGATAGAGAAATCATAATTGATTTTAAAATTGTTTTTTTCATAACTTTTGATTTTTTTTTAAACTTATCTGTAAAATTTTGGCAATAGTAATCCCTTCTTCTTCATCCGTTGCCTTCGGAGAAAAAGTACTCTGCAATAATTGTGTTACTGATTATTAAACAGACGGGAGTAACAGCTGTTTACAAAATAGACGACGTTACTTTTGTTCTGTTACATTTTTCAGATAAGAAAATTGCTTTTTTTTATATTTTTTAATATATTTACTTTGTAGTATTAAATATTTTTATTGCAAATACTTTTATACTATATATTTATTTATCAACTATATAGACAAGAATATGAGAAGATTTATCATACCTATGGCTCTGATGATAATTATGAGCTTTAACATTTCAGCAAAAAGTCAAACTAAAAAAAATGATAAAAAAATGGACGTTTACGGATTTACAGTTGAAAACAGTAAAGGGGAGCAAATAAAACTTTCCAATTATAAGGGCAAGACCCTTCTGATAGTAAATGTTGCAAGTAAGTGCGGTTTCACCAAACAATACGGACCACTTGAAGCGCTTTACAAAAAATTCAGGGATAAGGATTTTGTTATTCTTGGCTTCCCTTGTAACCAGTTTGCAGGTCAGGAGCCCGGCAGTAATGAAGAAATTCAAAGTTTCTGCCAACTTAACTATGGCGTAACCTTCCCTGTATTTGCTAAAATCAAGGTTAATGGCAAGGATGCAGATCCTTTGTACAAGTACCTGAAAGAAAATACCGGAGGTGCACCTATAAAATGGAATTTCAACAAATTTCTGATAGATAAGGAAGGTAACATTATTAAGAGATATTTATCAGGTGACCCACTTGATAAGCTTGAGGAAGATATTGCAGCTATATTATAATATAAAAAAATGGTGTCCTGAAATTCCGGGACACCATTTTTATTTGCATATCGTTTAAAGTCAAGGCTCTATAAAAGCAATAATCTGATTTTTAACAACCTTACCTCCCTGTGGAGCATCTACAAAAATTAGCTTGCCATTAAAATTAGCATTTACCTGTTCAAGACCATAAATCGTTTGTATGAAGCATATCGGTTCGGTAGCTTTGAAAGCTGTACCAATAGTAGGAGCTGTTGACTGTTCAACAACATCAACCTGCCATACTATCTGTCCGCTGCATGGTGCCTGAACAGCAATAGCATTGGGGTGAGATTTCATAATCGATTCTGCATCAATATTGGGGACTTCAACTACCGGTCTGGTTACAATAACCGGAGCACCGGCTTTTTCTTTTGCCTGTTCCAGTTCCTGTTCAAAACGCTGTTTAGCAACTCCTGATTTGTAATCCCTGTATTGTCTGTCATGCATTGCAAGTTCAAACAATTCTTCATCATCCTTACCTGTATCCCAGCCGTTTGTTTTCATCTCTTCTCTGTAAGTATCCAAAGCATCAGGGAATTCATCCTGAGGATTTCCGGTATAAAATTCCAAACCTTTATCTTTGACAAGTTTTACAAGCTCAGGAGCAAGTTCGCCCGGCAGCTTACCGGTTTTACCAAGAATCATATTCATGCTATCCTTGTCAATGTTAGAGAACCTGGGCTCACCTTTAGCCATCGAGAATATATTCATTAAAGCAATATTCTTTACGTATTGGCTGAAAGGAGTTACCAATGGAGGATAACCAAGTTTTGGCCATACATATTTAACTTCGTCAAACAACTGCACTACCAGCTGACTGAATGTTACTTCCTTTTTGTTATGTTGCCTCAATGCCATGTTTATAGCATTATGCATTCCTCTTAAATCAGCCATCATAGAACCCATCATACCTCCTGGCAAACCGCAACCGACCAGCAAAGAATTCATCTGCTTATTGGAAGGATCAATAAAATAACCCAGGAAGTCATCTATAAAGCCCTGAGTGAGCTCGCGGGCTTCCATATATGCGTTCATATTGATTTCAGGAACAAGGAATCCGTCATCCTTAAGCATCTCCTGAATTGTAATTACATCAGGATGTATGGTACCCCATGAAAGCGGTTCCATCGCAACATCAATATAATCTGCACCGGCACGTGCAACTTCAAGCATTGAAGCTGTTGAGAAACCGGGACCAGAATGTCCGTGATATTCAATTATGATTTGGGGATGTCTGTCTTTGATAGATTTTACCAATCTGCCAAGAAATGCAGGACGACCTATACCGGCCATATCCTTCAGGCAAATTTCATCTGCACCAAAACCAACAAGTTTATCAGCAAGCGCTGTATAATATTCTATGGTATGTACAGGAGAACTTGTAATACATAATGCAGCCTGTGAAATCATACCGGCCTCTTTAGCAAACTTCACTGAAAGTTCAAGGTTTCGCGGATCATTAAGACCACAAAATGACCTGGAAATATTTGTACCCTGCGCTTTCTTAACTTTATACATCAATCTTCTGACATCTGCCGGAACAGGATACATTCTTAATCCGTTCAAAGCACGTTCAAGCATGTGAGTTTGAATACCCACTTTATTGAAAGGGGCAGTCCATTCGCGTACTGCCTTATTTGGATTCTCACCAAAAAGCAGGTTGACCTGCTCAAATGCACCTCCGTTTGTTTCAACTCTTGCAAAGCAACCCATATCGATTATGACAGGCGCTATTTGGACAAGCTGGTCAACCCTTGGTACATATTTTCCTGAGGACTGCCACATGTCTCTGTAAAGTAAACTGAACTTAATCTCTTTTTTCATACGTTTCTTACGTATTAAATTCTATATTATGTTATTATATTATAAGGTCTTTTTGGCCTTTTTTTTCAATCCTTTGTACACCAGATAGCCAGCGAAAATAATACCTAAACCTAAAGCAATCCATTTCATTTCATGAAAATACTTCATCAGAACATCCTCGTTCTTACCAAAATAAAAACCAAGTAATGAAAGAATTGTATTCCAGATAGCAGACCCTACAAAAGTAAACAACATGAATTTTTTTAGATTCATTTTTGCAAGACCGGCAGGTATCGAAATAAGATGCCTGATCCCCGGCACCAGTCTGCCTATAAATGTGGAACTGTTACCATTATCTATGAAATATTTTTCTGCTTTTTCCAGCTTTGCACGGTTTATAAAGAATATTCGGGCATATTTGCTTTCAGCCAATCCATAGATTATAGCTCTTCCAAGATAATATGACAAAACATAATTTATTAAAGCACCTGTCAGACAACCAAATGTCGAAGAAAGAACTATAAGAAACATATTTAATTCTCCCTGTGATGCCAAATATGCTGCCGGTGGCAAAACCAGCTCACTTGGCAATGGAATGAAAGTACTTTCAATTGTCATCAGTATATAAATCGTCAAATAATTCATATTTGACATATACCAATCAAGAATCCCGCTAAATATGTTTAGATCAACCATATATTATACTTTTTACCTATTTTACCTATCGAAAAAGATTATAAAAAAGAAGAAATAAAGGTCACAGACATCAACTGAAAGAGTTATTATTTGGTGCTGCAAATTACGGAAATTTTTCTTTAATCAGAGTGTTAATATCTGTTAAAATACAGAATATTTATGCAATTCTCAGAATCGGAAAAAGTGTGCAAAATAGTAAGATTCAGTTCACTTACTTTTATAAGAGTCCTGAAGATATGCATTTCTCAGAATCGGAAAAAGTGTGCAAAACGGAAGAATTCAGTTCACTTTTTTATAAAAGTACTGAATATATTCATTTCTCAGAATCTACGAATGCGTGCATGACAGTATGGTTCAGTCCCTTTTCTTTCATAATAATCCTGATGGTAATCTTCTGCTTCCCAGAAAACAGAGGCTTCTGTAATTTTAGTTGCGACTTTATAGCCTTTCTGTTCAAGTAATTGAATAAGTTCCTCAGATATAATCTTTTGCAGGGGATTAGTATAAAATATTTCAGACCTGTATTGCAAACCGATATCAGGACCCTGACGATTGACCTGTTCAGGATCATGTATCTCAAAAAACAGTTTGGCTAAAGTCCTGTAATCTGTTTTAAGGGGATCAAATATAACTCTTACGGCTTCAGCATGGCCTGTTCTGCCGGTACAAACCTCCTTATATGTAGGATAATCCTTGGTCCCACCAATATATCCACTTACAACTGAAATAACTCCATCAATATCTTTCATCAAATGCTCTACTCCCCAAAAACAACCACCTGCGAAAATTGCTGTTTCTGTCATTTTTAAAGCTTCAGGAGTTTTGCCTGAAAAGTCAAGCGAAATGGAATTAACGCAATGTCTTGTATCTTTTTGCGTGAAACCTTCTCCTGTAAAAACATGTCCCAGATGAGCTTCACAATTAGCACAAACAATTTCTGTTCTCCTGCCATCTTTGTCAATAATTCTTTTTACAGCCCCGGGCAATTCATCATCAAAACTCGGCCATCCACAACCTGAATTAAATTTACTTGATGAAGAATAAAGTGGTGCGTGGCATTGTTTACACAGATATGTACCTTCTTCATTAAAATCTTCATAAATACCTGTAAATGGTCTTTCTGTTGCTTTATTCAACATTACTGCTTTTTCCTCATCATTAAGGAAACTAATAGATTTAAAATCTGCCATACCTGTCTTTTTTGAAATTGAGTTTTCTCCTGATAAAGATTTATTAGTCTGCAAATTACTACATGCAGATAACACAATAAAAATTGCTAATATACAATATCCAAACCTGTACATCCAGCTGTATTTCGTTTGATGATTAATTTATAATAAATGACACCCCGGTTTGAATCCTTTTAAAAGGATAATCTCTTAGTGATTTTTGAAATTGGATGAATAAATCCAAATGACTTAATGAAAAAGTAAACTTACTTCTTAAAACTACAGGGCAGTCCCCATTTCCAAGCCATCCGGAATATCCACCAATTCCATTACTCCACTTAAAACAACCAGAATTAAGAATTAGTTCAGTGCCATATAGCCAAGCATCATTCTGAAACAATGTATTTGTCTGATAACAAATAAAACCATAATTTGCTGCCAGTCGAATTTCATTTATGAAACTGTTTTTTATTGTAAAAGATTTACCTGCAAATAAATTGAAACAATAACCCGGTGTATCAAAATATCTTGCACTTGATGGAGTTTTGCTTGAGGCGGTCTTAAGTACTATCTCAAAATTAATGTCAGGAAAAACTTTGTTCTCTTTTAATAGACCAATCATTGTCGATAGATAAAAATCACCTGTCGAATACCAACCTTCAAGATCAGTCGTAGCCATATTCCTAAGGTCTGCTACATCCTGAGTCACGTTGTAATGCTCAGCTAACACTCCCCAGGCATTTAAGGACAATCTGCCGGGGATGAATGAGTAATTTAATCTTACAGATAAACTTTGTGTATTATCTCCGTAGCCCCAAAAGTTATCAACTGACATAGCAGCATAATGATTTTCTGGTATCCGCCCTTCATTAAACTCAGGTACCGGTAAAGCATTCGGACCAAAAAAAGACGGCGAAAATTTCATTAGTTCAACCCATGGTTTCTGAATCTGAGAATAAGAAGGATTGAATACCAACAAAAAAAACATCATGATTGAAATGCTTCTACAACCCGAAGATTTTAATCTCATTTTTTTATAATTAATGCGGCTTAACACTCACTTTTACTGTCTGCGTTTCAGGCATTGTTTTATTCCTTTCATCAACTCTTTCAACAACACTCCGGGCAAGTTTTTCAAAAGCAATACCGGTTATAGTTTCTTTATTAAGCCCAACAGGTTTACCATCATCTCCGCCTTCACAAATACTTTGGACAATTGGTATCTGACCAAGCAAAGGAATTTCAAGCTCCTCAGCCAAAGTTTTACAACCTTCTTTTCCAAATATATAGTATTTATTCTCAGGGAGTTCAGCAGGCGTAAACCATGACATATTCTCGACTAAACCGAGAATAGGTACATTAACTTTATCTCCGGTAAACATACTTATTCCCTTCCTTGCATCTATTAACGCAACCTGCTGAGGTGTACTTACAACTATTGCGCCGGTTACAGGAATTGTCTGTACAATTGTCAGGTGTATATCACTGGTACCGGGAGGCATATCAATTAAGAAATAATCCAGTTCTCCCCAATGGCAATCCGTAATAAGTTGCTTCAGGGCGTTTGAAGCCATTCCTCCACGCCAGACTACTGCATCTTCTTTATTTACAAAAAAACCTATCGACAGTAATTTAACTCCGTATTTCTCAACCGGTATAATCATATCTTTGCCATCAATTTTCTCCATATACGGCTTTTCATCTTCAACCCCGAACATTTTGGGCATAGACGGCCCGAAAATATCAGCATCAAGCAATCCGACTTTATATCCCATAGCAGCAATCGCTACAGCCAGATTGGAAGTTACAGTAGATTTACCTACTCCTCCTTTTCCTGATGAAACCGCTATTATATTCTTAACAGAGCCAAGTGGATTCACAGGCTCCTGTTTTATGATTTGTTTTGACAGAACTTCAATATTGACAACAGCATTTTCGTCAGCATAAGTTTTTATAGCTGTTTCTGCAGCCTTTACAACTGATTTTGAAAATGGATCATTTGGTTTCTCAAACAGCATTGAAAAACTTACATTATTCCCGTCAATCCTGATATTATCCTGCACAATACCCGAACTTACAATATCAACACCTGTTCCGGGATATCTTACCTTACTTAAAGCATCTTTTATTAATTTTGGATATAGTGCCATAGCTGTATACTATTTTGTTTTTACTAAATTTTCAATATTTCGTGCACTTCTTCCGAAGCTACGGTAGCTGTCAGGTTCAATTTCAGTTTCAGGCTCAATCCATTTGGTTTTGCTCACCAGATTAAATTGAACGTATTTGATGTTCAAACCTCTCATCAGCCATTGCTTCTCGTAAAAAGTCTGAATCGATAAAATTTTATCATCCCAGCCACTGTGATAAAGATCATCACATGAAAATGCCACATTCAATTCATTTTTACTTATAACTTCGATGGTATAACTGTACATGAACATACTGTCAGTTTTCAGATGAATCTTACCATCATCTTTAAGAATTTTACTGTAAAGCTCCAGGAAACGTGTCGATGTAAGTCGTTTACGTGTCTTTTTCATCTGAGGATCAGGGAAAGTCAGCCATATTTCCGAGACTTCATCCTTTGCAAAAAACCTTGATATAAATTCAATATGAGTTCTTAAAAAAGCAACATTCTTTAATCCTTTATCATTTGCCTCTTTTGCCCCTGTCCACATCCTTGAGCCTTTAAGGTCTATGCCAATGAAATTAACTTCAGGGTATAATTCTGCAAGAGCAACAGCATATTCTCCCTTACCGCAGCCAAGTTCAAGTACTATCGGATTATTATTACCAAATACTTTATTTGCCCAATTTCCTTTCAGAAAATTATCTTTTTCATTCTCATCATACTGAGCAAATTCATAGACATGGTCCCAATTACTCATATCGCTGAATTTCTGAAGCTTATTCTTTCCCATATAAAATCAAAATGTCCTTGCCAATATAAAAAAAGGCAAGGACATATATTTATTTAATAACTTAAAAATCAATAATCGTTGTCCAGCCGTAAGGATCTTCAATCTCACCATACTGAATACCTCTTAAAGTATTATAGAGTTTTTCACAAACTTTACCGGGTTTATCATCTTTTGTAAAAATATAGCTTTTACCTGTATCATAGTCATCAATCCTGCTTATAGGAGTAATCACAGCAGCAGTACCACAAGCCCCGACTTCATCAAAATCTGCAAGCTCTTCAACAGCAATTTTACGACGTTCAACCTTCATACCCATATCTTCAGCAAGCTTCATCAAACTCTTATTTGTTATTGAAGGCAGTATGGATTTGGATTCAGGAGTAGCATATATATTATCCTTAATCATAAAGAAATTTGCAGCACCACATTCGTCTATATATTTCTTTTCTCTTGAGTCAAGATATAATACTGAGGCATAACCTTTTTCATGTGCGATATGACCTGACTTCAAACTTGCAGCATAATTACCACCGACCTTAATATTACCAGTGCCATTAGGTGCAGCTCTGTCATATTCTCGCATGATAACCATTTTCGTTGGTTTGAACCCACCTTTAAAATATGGGCCTACCGGTGTCACAAAAATCACAAACAAATAATCATCAGCAGGTTGAACACCAACTTTTGGACCGGTACCAATTAATAAAGGACGAATATAAAGTGATGCACCAGATTCATAAGGCGGTACAAATCTTTCATTTAACTTAACGGCTTTACATACAGCTTCCTTGAATTTTTCAATAGGGAAAGGTTGCATCATGATAGCTTCAGCAGTATCAGCCATCCTCTTTGCATTTTCATCCATTCGAAAGACTCTCACTTTGCCATCCGGGCCCCTGAAAGCTTTTAAACCCTCGAAAGCCTCCTGTCCGTAATGAAGACAGGTTGCAGCCATATGCATCGTTATATTTTCAGAAGAAGAGATCTCAAGATCTCCCCATTTGCCTTCTGTAAAGTAACAACGGATATTATAATCCGTTGGTATATATCCAAACGAAAGTTCGGACCAATTCAAATCATTCATCTTTAAGTAGAAATTGGAGTGTTTTTATTTAAATAGATGCAAAAATAACGTTTTTGTTGCAAACCACACCTGTTTTAATAAATCTTATTGATAAATTTTAATCCTTAATTATCAATTTATAACAAAAGTATATTTATTTACAAACCTGTCCTGAATGGTCCAGCAGGCAGACCTTCTTTGTTAAAGAAATTTGGCATGGCTTTTTCATCCCAGGCAAAACGCACATACTTTGGTTTTTTTACTTCAGGTGATGAAACCACGACCTTATTATCTTTAATTACTGCTTTTGCCGGATAAAATTTACCGTCTTCCCCGGCAATAGTAAACCAACTCAACTCAGCATTTTCCACTTTCTCAAACTCATTCGTTTGTTGATTATGGATTCCTGCAGTGAGGCCGGAGCCAATGTTTTCAAAAGTCAGTAATACTTTTCTCTTCCTGATATCCATTGATTTAAAAGAAGGACCTGAAAAGACTAAATCTTTTTTACCATAAGTTTTTGCAAGTGCAACCAAAGATAATCTCCTGCCTACTTCCCACTTATATGAAGGATGGATATTCGAAAGATCATCAACAAGATCCGTTACAATAACCTGACCGGTATTTGCAATAGAAAGACATTTAGTCTGCAATTCACAAAATTCAGCCATAGTCTCAGGAGTATGTGCCAGTTTATCTTTTCTCCTGGTATAACTGTATGGTGCCACCTGAACATAATAAAAAGGAGCTTCAGGATTCTCAAATAATTTTCTCCAGGCATTTGTCAGCAACCTGGTTTTTTCAACATATCTTTTATCATGTATCATCAGGTTTGATTCACCCTGATACCAGATGAAACCTCTGATTCCATAAGGGCCCAAAGGTGAAATCATACTGTTGAAATGCAATCCGGCATCAATTCCGTCAATAAAGACCGGTTTCGCTGAAGCCTCATCTTTAAAAATTTCTGAGTTTTGATAAGATGAAACCGGAGTCCAGCGCTCTATCCTGCTCCCACCCCAGTTGGAGCTTATAAGGCCTACCGGAACATCAAGTTCTTCCTGAAGATATTTACCAAAGTAATATCCTACAGCCGAAAACGGAGCCAGGGAACTATCGCTGCAAATCTCCCAACCTTTTGAAGTGCAGTCAGGCAAACTGTTTTTCTTTTCTACAAGCATCAGCCTGATTTTTTTACTGCCACCACTTTTCCATTCACTTTCAGCCAAATCAATACCTCTGGCAGGCGCTGTATATTTTTTCAGGCCTCTTCTCATAGGGTACTCCATATTCGACTGGCCACCGCATAACCAAACTTCACCGACCAGAATATTTGTAAGCAGAGTATCTTTATCAAGTGTTGAAATCATCAGATTTTGAGAAATAAAAGAAGCCTTCAACGGATCAAGAGTTACACACCATTTTCCATTTTCCAAAGTATTTACGGATTTTGTTTGTTCACCAAAACTAACTGTAACTTTCTCACCCGGATTGGCTTCACCCCATATCTTTACAGGAATATCACGTTGCAGAACCATGTTTGATGAAATCACCTTAGGCAACCTTACAGACGCTGCACAAAAGTGTGAAGCAGCTGCAATAAAATAAAGCAGAAGTAATAACCGGACTTTCTTCATAATTATTTATTTTTCAACTTTGGTCGTATTTAACAAAGCGTTTCCGAAAGCACAAAGCACACTAGTTAATATTTTTCAGACTTCGTAATCAACTACAGCCCTATCCAAACGAACTTCTTTAACAAAATCCTGCACGGCTTTATGTTTGGGGTGTTGCTGATAATAATCCAGGGCTTCTCTTGATTCAAATTCAGAATAGAGTGCAATATCGGTACTCATTTCTCCTTTCGCAAAATCCAGACCTATTTCCAGTTTTATTAATCCTTCGATCTGACCATTTAAAGCTTCAAGCTTTTCCTTAATAAGTAAGGCATTTTTTGCTTTGTCATTACCCAAAGCCTCATCCTTAAGATTCCAAAAAACAATGTGCTTAACCATATTTTATAAATTTTAATAATTACAAATTTACTGAAAAGCGTCGAAACCCAAAAAAAACATTACTTTTGTCAGCCATGTTTGACACTAATGTCAAAATAAAGAAGGCTTAACAAGCCGGCTTCATAAGAAACCCAAAATGACAAAAGAAACTATTTCTCAAAACACAGAAGAAAAAATCCTGAAAGCAGCCAAGGAGGTTTTTATGGAAAACGGACTTGACAATACGAGAATGCAGGATATTGCTGAAAGAGCAGGTATCAGCAGGACATCTTTAAACTATTATTTCAGAACAAAAGAAAATCTGTTTCAAATGCTACTTGACCAGTTTTTTGAAGGAATTGTACCGGCATTGGAAAACATAATGGGAAAGGAACCGCTCATCTTAGATAAACTGGATGCAATAATTGATATCTACGATAAAAAGCTGAAAAGCAATTCATTTATTCCCGGTTTCGTCTTTATGGAAATCCAGCGAAACCCAAAACTTATCAGCCAATATTTGCTTCACAGCCAGAAAGTCCAGATGTACCTTAGTTTTATGAGCGGAGCAATAGGCAAAGAAATGGAAGCAGGAAATTTGCGCATGTTGCCAATTGAACATGTAATACCAATTATTTCCGGATTGCTCTTCTCTCCGTATTTGATAGATCCGGTACTTTCAGAATACTGGGGTCATGATGAAAGTAAACGTGAAGATTTTTTTGCCGGCAATATTAAAAATGCCAAATTGCTTATAAGAGCATTGCTCTCTCCTGTTAAGGAGCAAAATTTTTAAATGAATATGAATTCTGTAATAAATATAGGGCTGGATGCAGGCTCAACAACTGTAAAACTTGCAGCGACAGATCAAAAAGGAAACTTGTTGTTTAAGGATTACAGGCGACATCATGCAAATATTTCAGGAGTCCTGGAAGAAATTTTCAACACATTAAAAGTCAAAATCGGTAACCGGGAAATTAAGCTGTCCATAACCGGTTCGGCAGGGATGGGCATAGCAGAAAGATGCAAACTGCCTTTCATACAGGAAGTTGTGGCATCCTGCGGATATATTTCCAAAGTAAATCCGGAGATTAAGACTCTTGTGGATATCGGTGGAGAAGATGCTAAGATGATATTTTTTAAAGAAAACATGACTCCCGATATCAGGATGAATGGCAATTGTGCCGGAGGTACAGGTGCATTCATTGACCAAATGGCTACAATACTTGATGTAGATGTAAGCCAACTTAGTCTTCTCGCAGAAAATGCCACTACAGTATATCCTATTGCATCAAGATGCGGAGTATTTTCGAAAACAGATGTACAGAACCTTTTAAGCAGAAATGTCAGCAAAGAAGACATTGCCGCCTCGGTTTTTCACGCTGTAAGTATGCAGGTGATTACATCTCTTTCACGTGGTCATGACATTACTCCTAAAGTTTTCCTTTGCGGAGGCCCTTTTCACTTCATTCCATCTCTCAGAAAAGCATTCATCGAGCAAATCAAGCTTGTAGATAATGATATAGTTTTTAACGAAAATACTGAAATAATACCTGCATGGGGAGCTGCAATTAATGCTTCAGCTCAAAAGAAACCTATGTCTCTCGAAAGTATTATTTCAATTTTCGAAACAGCAAATAAAACTACTACAACAGACCAAAGTAAGAGACTGAAACCATTGTTCAGTAATCCGGCAGAATTCGAGTCCTTTAAGGAATCCAAAAAGAAATACTTTATTCCTCATACTTCTGTCGAAGAAATTAAATCAGAAAAATGCTTTATTGGTATTGACAGTGGCTCAACCACGACTAAGATTGTTGCTTTGGACGATGAAGGCCGCATGTTTTATAACTTTTATGAAAAGAATAAAGGTCATGCGCTTGAAACTGTTGGTAAGGGTCTGGCTGAATTATTCACTGAAGTTGAAAGATCAGGTAAGAAGCTAGTGGTTTCAGGAAGTTGTGTGACAGGTTACGGAGAAGATCTTTTGAAAAAAGCTTTCAACATCGAAGCCGGTGTCGTTGAAACCATAGCTCATTATACCGCAGCATGTCATTTTGAGCCAAAAGTATCCTTTATACTTGACATTGGCGGACAGGATATGAAAGCAGCATTTATCGAAAGCGGAACGATTAAACGACTCGACATAAATGAAGCCTGTTCATCAGGTTGCGGTTCGTTCATCGAAACATTTGCAATGGGTCTGAATTACAATGTTGCAGATTTTGCTGACATCGCCGGAAGTGCAACCCACCCATGTGACCTTGGCACAAGATGTACGGTTTTCATGAACTCAAAAGTAAAGCAATTCCTCAGGGAAGGAGCATCTGTTGCTGACATTTCAGCCGGACTCGGATATTCGGTAATAAAAAACTGCCTGAATAAAGTCCTCAAGCTGAAAGATTTTGATGAGATGGGCGAATACATCATGGTGCAGGGAGGTACATTCAGAAACCGTGCTTTGATACGTGCATTCGAGCTTGAAACCGGAAGAAACGTGATAGTGACAGACTTCCCCGAACTTATGGGTGCATACGGCTCAGCCTTGTTTGCAATGAAAAAACCTGCGGCTAATTCAAAAAAGCTTGAAGATTTTGTAAAATCAGAAACATATACAGATAAACGCACGCAATGTAAAGGCTGCGAAAACAATTGCACAATTACCAGATTCACTTTTAACAACGGGAATAATTATTTTGCAGGCAACAAATGCGAAAAAGTCGTAAGCAACCTGGGCAATCTGCATTTACCCGGTTTCAACATATATACTGAGAAACATAAAATACTGTTTGACAGGGTCGGGAAGGTAAATGAGCAAGGTCTTACGCTGGGCATTCCACGTGCACTCGGTATCTTTGAAAATTACCCGTTCTGGCATGCATTTTTCACCAAGTGCGGTATAAATGTCGAGCTTTCAGATGCGTCCACTATGAAACTATATGAAACCGGCATCAGGACAGTAATGGCTGACAATATATGCTTCCCTGCAAAACTTGCCAACGGACATATACTAAATCTGATTGATAAGAAAGTTGACAGGATTTTCATGCCATTTGTCATTTATGAAAACAAAGAAGACGTTAGTACTGTCAACAGTTACAACTGCCCTATCGTTTCAGCATATTCAGAAGTAATCAGAAGCGCTATCAATCCTGCTGATAATCATGGCATTCCTTTTGATTCACCAACCTTCACTTTCAAAGACAAAGAGCTGATGAAAAAAGGGTGCATCGAATATATTCAATCCTTGCCTTTGAAAGTCAAAATCCGCAAAAGTGAAATCACCAAAGCTTTTGATGATGCAATTGCCGCTCAGAAAAAATACGAAAACTACTTGTCGGAAAAATGCAATGAAGTCTTTGTAAATGCTCTGTCATCCGGAAGAAATCTTGTTTTGCTGGCAGGTCGCCCATACCATACCGATCCGCTCATACAACACAAACTGGCACAGATAATTGCAGACTTCGGAGCAGATGTAATTTCTGAAGATATTGTTAGACTTACTGAAGCCGACGAGGAAAAAGTTCAGAGCAATACCCAGTGGGCTTATACCAACAGGATCATCAAATCGGCAACTCTTATTGCAGAAGCACCTGAAAATATTCACTATGTTGAATTGACTTCATTTGGTTGTGGACCTGATGCATTCATTCTGGATGAAGTAGCCGATATTCTTAGAAGGAAAGGCAAAAACGCTACCTTCCTTAAAATTGATGATATTAATAATGTAGGTTCAAACCGCTTACGCATCAGATCATTGATTGAAAGCCTCAGATACAAGGATGAAATGTCCCGCTTGAAGCTTTATGACAAACCCGTAAACACTAAAAGCTTTTTGACGGAAGATAAAAAGAAAACGATGCTGATGCCTTTTTTTGCAGAGTTTTACTCTCCCTTCCTGCCACCTGTATTTAAACTTGCCGGCTACAACGCTATAAACCTGCCTCCAAGTGACAGATTATCTGCAGAATACGGATTAAAATATTCAAATAACGAAATCTGTTACCCTGCAACCCTGATTATCGGGGATTTCATGAAAGCTCTCGACAGCGGTCAGTACAATCCTGATGAAGTTTATCTGGGCATTACTCAGACAGGAGGTCAGTGTCGTGCAACAAGTTATGCTTCGCTTGTCAAGAAAGCTCTGATTTCTGCAGGTCTTGAAAGAGTTCCGGTAGTAACCTTATCACTCGGTGGCGGAAGAAATGATCAGCCCGGTTTCACCTTTGAATGGAAGAAACTTATAAAGATTGTGATTTTCAGCATGATATATGCAGATTGTCTTTCCAAATTATACTATGCTTCAGCTCCGAGAGAAAAAATGAAGGGTGCTGCCGAAAAGCTTAAAGAAGAGTATCTGGCATTGGGAGCACTTGCTGCTGAGGACAATGACCCGAAAAGATTGCTTGAACTGATTTCATCAGCAGCAACAAAATTTACCGAAATCACAGAGTTGAAAAAAGTACCGAGGATTGGAGTTGTAGGCGAGATTTTTGTAAAATATAACAGTTTCGGACATAAGGAAGTTGTAAATTGGCTTGTCGGGCAGGGTGTTGAAGCCAATCTGCCACCACTACTTGACTTTTTTGCAAATACTTTTGTAAATCGTACTGCAAGAAAAGAAGGAAACGTGGATGTAAAAGCGAATCCGGGCAATATTTATTATTTTATTGAAAAATACGTTTATCATATTGTCTCCAAATTCGAGAAACGATGTAAGGTATTTCCGTATTTCCAGCCATTTAATAAACCTGAAGAAATTGCCAAAGCGGCAAAACCGATTATCAACCTTAATGCACAGTTTGGTGAGGGATGGAACATTCCGGGAGATTTTGCCCATTTTGCAGAAAAAGGCATAAACAGGGTTGTTAGTCTGCAGCCCTTCGGATGCATAGCAAACCAAGTGATTTCCAAAGGAATAGAAAAACGTACCAGAGAGCTTTATCCTAATCTTAACCTTTTATTTCTGGACTTTGACAGTGGAATGAGTGAGGCTAACATTTTAAACCGCCTGCATTTCCTGCTTGAAAACGCAAATGAATAGTATATTTGTAAAAGGAAATCTTCAGGATTTAAAGTACGAGACTTCAGCTGTAAAGAAGATTCTCCTTTGTCCCTAAGATTATTAAGTAACGTAATTGATATATTATGACCGACAGCACAAAAATTTTAGAGAAAGCCGCAGAAGCAGATATTAACACATTCACAAATGTGCTTCAAAACATCGTTCACTGGTTACTGACAAGCGGTATCCGTGTGGCCTTAATAATTGCAATAGCTTATTTCCTTAAACTTCTTTCAAAAAGATTTGTAAACAGGATTACCCATGCTGCCTCCAGTTCAGACAAGATAAATATGTCTGATGGTGAAATAAAGAGGATGAGCACGATAGCCAGACTTATAAAATGGACAATAAATACTATAATCATTCTGATTGCTGCCATGTTGGTACTCAAAGAATTCAAAGTTGACATTGCCCCGATACTTGCTGGTGCAGGTATCCTTGGAGTGGCTGTGGGTTTTGGCGGACAGTACCTTGTCAGGGATATTATTACCGGTTTCTTTATAATTTTCGAAAACCAGTATCGTATTGGAGACGTCGTAACCATAAGCGGCATTACAGGTGCTGTCGAAGATATTACTTTAAGAGTCACCTCATTACGTGATGGAGACGGTACGATACATCATATTCCACATGGAGAAATTAAAACGGTTTCAAACCAGACGGTAAAGTTCTCAAGGATAAATATCAACATAGGAGTCGCCTATTCTGCAAAAATTGATCATGTCAAAGAAGTTATTGACAGGACAGGAAAAGCTTTGGCTGAAGATAAGGAATGGAGCGAAATGATAAATATAGCACCTCATTTCCTGAGAGTTGATTCTTTTGCTGACTCTTCTGTAGTTGTAAAAATCATTGGTGAAACCAAACCATCCAAACAATGGGACGTTGCCGGTGAATTCCGTAAAAGGATTAAAGAAGCTTTTGAAAATGAAGGTATTGATCTGCCATACCCTCAACAGGTGGTTCACATTTTAAAATCCTGAAGAATATGAGTTTTACCTTTTGCGCAAATATCTTCTTAAGTCAGCGCGAAATATGAGACTTCAATTATTAATAATCAACAGAGGGCTTAACATCGTGTATTGATGGATTACGCCATATATGCCCGATCGGGAGTCATGGCAATGAAAACTTTTATAATTAATTACTATGAGCAAGATAACATTTGAAATTTGCGATTTCAACAATGAGATACATGTTAAAGCCCTGACCGGTCTTCTTAATCATTACATGTCTGACCCGATGGGAGACTACCCTGCTCATGATGAAACCAAACAGAAAAAACTTGTTAAAGATCTTGACTCCCATCCCACTGCATTCGTACTTTTAATGCTTGTTGATGGTAATTACTCAGGAATGGCTACCTGCTTTGAAAACTACTCTACTTTCAAGCTGAAACCATACCTTTACATACATGATGTAGTTGTGCTTAATACTTACAGGAATCTGGGTCTTGGCAAAGCAATGATTGAAGAACTTGTCAGAATATCAAAAGAAAGAGATTATTGTAAAATCACACTGGAAGTCCGCGAGGACAATCCCGCTGCTCAAAAAGTCTACAAAAGCATCGGCTTCGAAGAATGCTCTCCCAAAATGTTTTTTTGGACGAAAACATTGTAGGACAGCTTTTTCATACTTGTTAAAAATATTTAAAATATATTCAGGCACTGATAAGTGTAATAAAAAAAATTATTTTTGTAAAAAATAAGTGTATAAACAACATTTAATCCATCCTTAATAATTACCACCATGAAACGAGCATGCTTGTGAAATCACCCAAGCATGGTATAATTTGGGCATGCGGCGTTACATACTTCCTTAAACGAAAAAAAATATCGTATGAAACGAGCATGCTTAAACGAAACGTCCAAGTTAATGATAGTTTTGGCATGCGGTGTTCTATACGACCTTAATTTAAAAAATAAAAAATATAGTATGAAATTGAACAGATTACTGCTTCTTGCCGTATTATCGGGCATTTCTCTATTTACAGCAGCACAGGTTTCACTGACAGTTGATGTAAACAAACCGGGCGTAAAGATGAGCCAGGACCTGATTGGCGCATTCTTTGAAGATATTAATTTTGGTGCTGATGGCGGATTGTATGCTGAGTTGGTACAAAACAGGTCGTTTGAATATCGTGTAATAAATGGCTATACAAACGGAGGACCTCTTACTTCCTGGTCACCAGTTCAAATTGGTGATGCATCAGTAACTTTAAATGTTGAAAATTCTTTTCCTCTCAACGCAAACAACACCAACTACCTTAAGTTGGATATAATTAATCAGGGGACATTGGCGGGAGTTCAGAATTCAGGATTCAACGGTATAGCTTTAAAGGCAAACGAGAAATATGATTTTTCCGTTTATCTGAAACGTACTACTGACTTCGATAAACCTGTAATTGTACAACTGAGAACTTCAGGTGGTGGAATCCTTGCTGCTGATACTATCATGCAGACTTCAGATAAGTGGCAGAAATATTCACTCGAACTGACACCAAAACTCACAATGACAGGAAATTTAATATACATTCTTCCAAAAGGCGGAGGTACAATCTATATGGATATGGTTTCACTATTTCCACAAAAAACATTTAAAAACCGCAAAAACGGACTCAGGGCTGACCTTGCGCAGGCTATAGCTGATATTAAACCAAGATTCCTGCGTTTTCCCGGTGGTTGTGTTTCTCATGGACGTGGTCTTGATAATGCTTACAGATGGAAAAACACTATCGGAGATGTTGCTGAAAGAAAACCAAACTGGAACTTATGGAATTATCATCAGACTTATGGTCTGGGATTTTATGAATATTTCCTGTATTGTGAAGATATTGCTTGCAAACCACTTCCTGTTTTGCCTGTAGGTATTTCATGTCAATTCAGAAACAGAGAAATTGAGCCAATGAGTAAGATGCAACCATGGGTGGATGATGCAATTGACCTTGTAGAATTTGCAAATGGTGATACAACCACAACATGGGGTAGGATCAGGGCAAGTCTCGGACATCCGGCGCCTTTCAATCTGGAATATATCTGTCTTGGCAACGAAGAAGATGACATACCTGAATTCAGAGAAAGATTTTTGCTAATATCCAATGCGCTCAGGGCAAAATATCCAAACATTAAAGTTATTGGCACATCAGGTACGGATGACACCGGTAACTATTATAATTCTTTGTGGGAATTCAGTCGTGAAAACAAGCTGGACGCAGTTGATGAACATTATTATAACTCTCCGGACTGGTTCCTGAACAATAATCATAGATATGATAAATTTGACAGATCCGGACCTAAAGTATTCATTGGAGAATATGCCTCTCAGGACGACAGACTGTATAATGCCATTTCAGAGGCAGCATATTTAACGGGAGTTGAAAGAAATGCAGATATTATTGAGCTTACATGCTATGCTCCTCTGTTATGTAATGAAAACAATAATCAATGGAATCCGGACCTGATTCGTTTTGACAATACGAGTGTAGTTAAGACTGCCAGTTACTATGTCCAACAGATGTACGGTGTAAACGCAGGCGATTATTATCTACCATCCGAATTGACATATACTACTCCGGACCAAAGCAATAATGATGAGTTTAAAGGCAAAACAGGTGTCGGAACATGGAATACTCAGGCTCAGTTTGATGATTTGAAAGTTATCAGTAACAATACTGTTTTATTTCAGGAAGATTTCAGCACAGGAAGCAGTAACTGGATGGCAGCATCAGGAAGCTTTGCTGCAAATGGTGGTATTTACGTCCAGTCTTCAAATGCTCAACCTGCTTTAAGTATTTGTCAGTCTGATATTAAAGCTTCCGAATACACTTTGACAATTAAGGCTAAGAAAACGGGTGGAGCCGAAGGTTTTCTTATTCCATTTGGATACAAGGATTCAAAAAATTATTACTGGCTGAATATTGGTGGCTGGGGTAATTCTCAACATGCTATTGAAAAAGTAACAAATGGTAACAAGAGTACACTTATGTCAAAATCGGGTAAGATCAATAACAACCAATGGTATGAGATAAAACTGGTTTCTGGCAGGGACGGAGTTACATGTTATCTGGATTCAACATTATTGTTTCTTGTTCCTGGAGCTCCGGGTGCTGTAACTGCATCAGTAACTGAAGACAAGAATAGTAATGAATTGATTTTTAAACTTGTGAATTCAGGAAGTACTTCTGTCACCGCAAATGTCAAAATAAACGGAATGACAGTAAATCAGACTATTCCGGTAACTGTGCTTACAGGTGCGAACAAAACTGACAGAAACAGTCTATCAAATCCCAACCTTGTGAAACCAAAAGTTTCAAATATCACGGTTTCAAATAATTTTGATTACACTTTGCCGGCTTATTCTTTCAGTGTTTTCAGAGTTTCAAAGACTGCAGCCTCAACCAAAGTAATTAAAAAGGCAACTGTCAGGAAAAGCAAATCTCCGATTAAACTTGTTCCCAACCCTGCAAAAATAAATACGGCAAGATTGTATTTTGAAAAAAACAACAACTCTCCATACGATATAAATGTTTATGATTTAAACGGGAAACTGGTTTCACAACAGCTGAACTTATATGGAGAATGTACAACCCTGGATATGTCAAAACTTCCAGCTTCAACTTATCTTGTAAGCCTGAGGCATGAAGGAAAGATTTATTCAGAAAATCTTGTACTAAACTAAATAGGTTATGCGATACTATCTTAAGGCATTGGCAGACATCTGAAAAATTTTAAATCTGACAGAGAGTTCATTATAAAAAAGAATCTCCGGTTTATCATTTATGAGAAATGAATACCGGAGATTTATTTTACTCTTTCATTTCATTTAATGAGGCCGGAGGATATAGTTCAGGATATTTCAAATACATAAGTCTGTCCTTCAAAGGCATCTTTCTTACTGAAGTCCCCGGATTATAGGATTCATCGTGGTAATCTTTTATACTTTTAATTACCCCGACACCAAATTTTCTCATATCGTCAGGTTCAATCCAGTGATCGTAACCTGATTTGCCATAAGTCATCTCGATAGTCATAGCCATAACTTTATCCTTAAAATTAACCCACCACCAGCTTTCAGGATATGTTTTTGACGCAAAGCTTCCTCCACCTTCTTCAGTTATCGGCTCAATCATATCTGAACCATAATTGGAAGCAACACAATCAATAAATCTTAATTGTTTATTCCATAATGAAAACTGTTCCGAGGTATATCCCTGAGTTTGAGCACCGAAGTGAGGATAAAAAAACGGACAAATATCGGGTTCACTGTTTGAAGCATGCAGATTGAGAGCCATTGTGATTTCAGGACCGCCATCATTAACCAGATTTACAATATAATCATGCAAAACTTTCACTTCAGGTGGTGTTGATGAAACCAATTCCATCGGATTTGCCGCATCATAATTCCAGAGCATTTCCAGGTTTTCAGACTTTGGCGTTGAACGGTAATTACCTGCAATTACTCCATCAACATTCTGCATAGGAAATATGTAGATTTCAAAATTTGAAAGTATTTCAATCGCATCTCTCGACCCTTTAAGCAGGTAGTTTATCATACCTTCAATTAAAAAGGAAGAAGGTGTTTCAGCAGGATGTGTCCTGGCATGAATTATAATCCTTTTCTTGCCTGAAGCAGGATATTTGCTGTTAGTCAGTTTTAATAAATAAATCGGATGACCTTCCTGAGAATAACCGGGTATTTTCACATCAATGAATGGACTGATTTTAATACTTTCCACATATTTTTCAAGATCAGAAAAAGTATAAGGGTAAAATCTTGCTATCCAGACTGTGCTTTCTTCAAATTGTTTGGTTATCACTATCTCTTTCTTCCTGTTTAAATCAACTTCATCTTCCGAAAAGTGAAACCACTCCTTGTTATCATATGAATAAACAGGTACATAATAATATGGCCAACCCGAATCCTTGAAAGTTATTGATACAGGTTCGGATGTGTCCATCCTGTCAACCTTAAAATACCA
>CAZCPI010000005.1:0-43734 GCA_964500535.1 uncultured Bacteroidales bacterium | reverse complement strand
TATATGCCTGTTGAAACCGCACAAAAGTTGTTGAAACTAACTAAAGAGGGGGCAACGGTTGTATTTTTAAACCGTTTGCCTGAAAATGTACCGGGGTTGAATGAATATGAAAAGAGACAGGTTCAGCTTAAGGAAGCAATCTCAGAATTTAAGTTATTTCCTGTAGTGTCTTCATATTCAGGTAAACCTTTTGGGAAAGGAAGAATTATGTATGGCAATAGTATTCCTGATATTCTTGAGCAGGTACCTTGCAAACTTGAAGAAATAAAATCAAAAGGTGAAGCTGATTTTATAAGGAGAAGAGTTGATGATGGATATGTTTATTTTATCTCGATGCTTAAAAATAAGTCTGTTGACGGATGGATTAAACTTGGAGTTAATGCCAAATCTGCTGCAATATTTGATCCGTTAACAGGTAAATACGGGAAAGCTTCTATTTTGGATAAGGATGGTAAAACCATGATATACCTGCAGCTACAAGCAGGTCAATCTTTAATTGTAAGGACTTATGATAATGTTGTTATAGAAAATCAACCATATTCGGTTTATGAAGATGGAAAGATTGATTTCTATAAAGAATCGCAAATGCCTGCTTCAAAAACTTTAAAAGCGGATAATCCCGGCATACAATATATTAAAACTGATTGGGCATTTTCTTTTATAGATGGAGATCCAAAGATAGCAGGAATTTTTCAAATGAAGGGACGTCCGGTTTTATGGACTGATTTACCGGTTTCTAACAGTAAAGTGTATGCCGGGACAGGCAGATACAGTACTCAGTTTAAAATGCCGAAAGCAAAAGCAGATGAATGGCTGCTTGATTTGGGTACTATATATGAGAGTGCAAGGGTTACTGTAAACGGTCAATATGCCGGCATGATCTGGAGCCTGCCTTTCAGGCTGGAAATCGGGAAATATCTGAAAATGGGAAAAACCAATACGATAACTATTGATGTCACTAATCTTCCTGCCAACAGGATTTCAGATTATGATAAAAGGGGAGTGGAGTGGCGAATTTTCAAGGAAATTAACCTTGTGGATCTTGCTTATAAAAATACAACGTATGATAAATGGCCTGTGATGCCTTCAGGTATATGTGGGCAGCCAAGATTAATACCCTTATTTTTAAATAATATGATTAATAGCAATAACTAACCATAATAAAATAACTTTAATCAAATGAAAAAACTATTTACTACAGTAGCTGCTGTAATGTTGGGATTATCATTTCAGGCGTTTTCTTCAGGCGTCTCAATAGATATTCAGACAAAAAAACCGGTTGCATCAGTTTCGAAGGATATGTATGGTATCTTTTTTGAAGATATCAATTTTGGAGCTGACGGTGGGCTGTATGCCGAAATGGTAAAAAACAGGTCATTCGAATTCCCTCAATCACTTATGGGTTGGGATATATTTGGAAATGTGACTCTTGATACAAAAGGATGCCCCTTTGATAAGAATCCCCATTATGTAAGACTTGGATATTCAGGTCATGGTGAAAAACATACCGGTCTTGAAAATGAAGGTTTCAGAGGTATGGGATTTAAGAAAGATGCATCATATCGTTTTTCAGTCTGGGCAAGAGTTTCTTCAGGCGAACAGAAAATCAGAGTTGAGTTTATTGATGAATCCAATGATGTAATCGCTAAAAACGAGCTATCTTTTAACTCTTCTGACTGGAAGAAATACAGTGTCGAAATAAAATCTCCCAAAACAGTAAATAAGGGTAAGCTGCGAATATTTTTGGTTTCAAAAGGTAATTTAGATCTTGAGCATATATCCTTATTTCCCGTTGAAACCTGGAAAGGTCGTGAAAATGGCTTGAGACAGGATCTGGCTCAGGCACTTGCAGATCTGAAACCGGGTGTTTTCCGGTTCCCCGGGGGATGTATTGTTGAAGGTACTGATTTAAATACGCGTTATAACTGGAAAAACTCTGTAGGCCCTGTAGAAAACCGTCCTTTAAATGAAAATCGCTGGCATTATACTTTCCCTAACAGGTTTTTCCCTGATTATTTTCAGTCTTACGGTTTAGGTTTCTTCGAGTTTTTCCAGCTTGCTGAAGAAATTGGCGCTTCTCCGCTTCCTGTATTGAGTGTTGGTTTAGCATGTCAGTTCCAGAATAAGGATATGAAAGCTCATGTACCCGTAGATCAGCTTGATCCATATGTACAGGATGCTCTTGACTTAATTGAGTTTGCAAATGGTCCTGTTACTACAAATTGGGGAAAACTAAGAGCTGATATGGGTCATCCTGCACCGTTTAATATGAAATATCTTGCGATTGGTAATGAACAATGGGGCAAAGAATATCCTGAAAGACTGGAAGTTTTTGTTAAAGCTATAAGGGCAAAATATCCTGAAATATTGTTGGTTGGCAGCTCCGGCCCATCAGCGGAAGGTGAATATTTTGATAATTTATGGCCTGAAATGAAACGTCTCAAAGCTGATCTTGTTGACGAACATTATTATAAGGCTCCTGAATGGTTTTTTGAAAATGCCACCCGTTATGATAAATATGACAGGAAAGGTCCGAAAGTTTTTGCAGGAGAATATGCATCTCATCATTACCCATCCAAAAAAGCAAATAACTATCTCGCAGCGCTTTCAGAGGCAGCATTCATGACTGGTCTTGAAAGAAACGCAGATATGGTCAGGATTGCTACATATGCTCCATTATTTGCTCATGTTGATGCATGGCAATGGAATCCAAACCTAATCTGGTTTGATAACCTCCGCAGTATGAAAACTCCTGATTACTATGTACAACAATTGTACAGCAAGTATAAAGGCACTGATGTGTTATCTGCAACTTCAGAAGGTAAACCTTTGACCGGTCAGGGCGGTCTTTACGCGAGCTCGGTAAAAGACAGCAAGACCGGCTCCATTATAATTAAAATTGTAAACAAGGAAGCATTTGGCCAGGTTGTTAAATTTAATCTGAAAGACTTCAAACAAATGGTTTCAGAGGTATTGTTAACCAGAATGCAGTCAGATAATCTTTTAGCTGTAAATACTCTCGATAAACCTGATGCATTAGTTCCCGAAGAAATTGAAATGGAACTTGTAGGTAACACGTTTGAATTTATTGCACTTCCGCAGTCTTTTAATGTTATTGAGATTAAGGCTTCTTCTTTAAAGGTTTCTGCAAAAGGCAAAGAACCTGGTCTTAATGCTAAAACAGGTAAGCTTACTGTTTATACCATCGGTGATTCAACCGTTAAAAATGGTGACGGAAGCGGCAATAATGGCCAGTGGGGATGGGGAGCATTTCTGGATAAATTTCTTAATCAGGATTCATGTGTTGTAGTAAACAGAGCGCTTGGTGGCAGGAGTAGTCGTACTTTTATCTCAGAAGGATTGTGGGATAAGGTATTATGCAAGTTAAACAAAGGAGATTATGTTCTTATGCAATTCGGACACAATGACGGTGGTCCGTTCAATACCGGACGTGCCAGAGCTTCTCTTAAAGGTAACGGAGATGAAAGTCAGGATTTTGTAATGGTTGAAACCCCTTCAAAAGATACTGTGACTGTACATACTTACGGATGGTATATAAGAAAATATGTTACTGATGCAAAAGCTAAAGGTGCGATACCTGTTGTTGTAAGTCTTATTCCAAGAAATGACTGGAAAGATGGAAAAGTAATCAGAAACGACGATTCTTATGCTTTGTGGGCGAAACAGGCTGCAGAACAGACCGGAGCTTATTTCATCGATTTGAATAAACTTGTTTGTGACAAATACGATGTAATAGGGCAGGATGTGGTTTCAACTTTTTATTTTGGAGATCATACACATACATCTCTTGCAGGTGCGCAGATAAATGCCATGATAGTTAGTCAGGCAATCAAAGGATTGAAAGACTGCAAGCTGTCTGCATTTGTTAAATAATTAATTTAACTGTATACTTATGCTTTTTACGCTGTTTGCCGTGAAATTCCGATCATAGAATTTGCTGAGGTTGTCAAAAAAAGACAACCTCAGTTTATTTTTTAGTCAATCTGTTTAACTTTGCGAAAATTAGTAATATGAACCATTTTTTTCATACCTGTGCCATTTTGTTGGTCCTGTTTTGCTGCAGCTATGCAAATTCACAAAACAATCAATTGTATGAACCGGTCGTAATAACCTGGTCATTGGCTGATATAAATAATAAAGCTCCTGAAGGATTCAGTATTTGCGGCAAACCGGAAACTGTCAGGACTGATTTTGGTGAAGCATTACATTTTAATGGAAGGAATGACTGCATAATTGCAGATAATAATCCTGTAGAAGGTTTGAAAAGCTTTACGATTGAATTATTATTCAGGCCTGACCGTAATGGTAAAAAAGAACAACGGTTTCTTCATTTTGGAGAAATTGATGGCGACAGGGTCCTTCTTGAAACCAGAAGCAACAAAAAAGGGTGGTGGCTTGACTCATATGTAAAAAGCGGCGAAAAACAAGTTATATTAATTGATCCGGATTTGATACATGGATATGACAAATGGTATCATGTTGCCATGGTTTGTGATAATGGCAAAGTAATGTCATTTGTTGACGGGAAGAAAGAGCTGGAAGGATTTATTGATTTAGAACCAGTAAAAGGAAAAAATACTTCAATTGGAGTCAGACAAAATCTGCTCTACTGGTTTAAAGGCTCAATTAGTATTATAAAAATAACTCCGGAATCGATTTCTCCTGATAAATTTATTACTTTTTAAATGCGAATATTAGTCGATGAAATCAATGGTATAGCATTCGTACTTAGTCAAAATATACTTAGGGCATAACAGAGTGTCCTGTGAACTCAATTTTCGGGTAAATTGTCTTTTATTATGATTCCATCGCAACTTTCAATTCCCTTAACCATTTTACCTTTTATTCCAGTCATTATATTGTCCTTAAGTATTACTGAATTACACTTGTTCAGGTAAAAAGCAGATCCTGATTCATTGCAGTTTTGCAGCTGGATATCAGAAAACAGGCTTTTTTGAACATCATCCAGAAATATCGCGGGCCTGTAATCATTTTCTTTAAATGATAAAATCGCGTTGGTTAAAGTAATATTTGAAGCGTGCCTTATATAAAAACCATATGCAGGTAATTCTCCGAACATTGTTGATTCAGGATAATCAGCTGCTCTTTCGGGTATTTTTCTTAAATCATCGTCCTTTTTACCACCTCCGGCAAAATTTATGGATATATTGTTTAAGCTGATTCTGGTCGGGTTGAAACCGGGAATTCCTGTAATTGAACATCCTGTATTCCCTGCATTTATTGCCTTAATGTTGCTCAGGCTTACATGATTTATAGTTCCGACATTTCCAATCTTCACATCCTTGCTGTATGATCTTGCCCTGTTGGCAAGTCTTATAAAAATTGGTGCAGTCGAGCCATCAATTTGTATTCCTGAAATATTGATCCCTTCCATTATGCCTCCGTCTACTATCTCGAGCGCTATACCTGCAAGACCATTTTCTCTGCCGTAAAACGCTTTAGCTTCGATTTTAGAAGGTTTCACAACACAGTTGGATATTGCTATGTTTTTGAAACCGCCATTTGTTTCAGTGCCCAGTTTAATAGCATTGCACCTGCTGCTGATTACGCAGTTATTTATGGCAATATTTTCGCAGAGTCGGGGAGAAGTGCTTTTTAATGTGATGCCATCGTCATCAGAATCACATATCATGTTTGAAACCGTGACGTTTTTACATCCGTCAATATCAAGCGCGTCGTTATTATAATTATTTCTGTTAAAAACTTTTATGCCATCTATCGATAATTCGTCACAAGCAAGATAGTGCTGCATCCAGCAACCGGAACTTTTCAGATTTACATCTTTGATCGTAATATTCCTGCAGGTTATAAATCTGATAAGATGAGGTCTGGTTATACCTTCATCGTGTTCAGTGAGTTTAACAAATCCTTTTCCCTGACCATCTATCAATCCTGTTCCGGTTATTCCTGTGTTTACCACGTTTTCAGCATATATCAACTGAATAGTTGCTACCTGAGTTCTTAAAGAAACATAGGCAGGTTGAATTTTTATATAATCAGCCAGGTTGGTGCTTCCATATAAAGTCGCTCCGTTTTCAATATTCAGTATAACGTTATTTCTCAGGAATAAACTGCCTGTCTTATAAGAACCTGCAGGAATACTCACTATTCCACCTCCGGTTGAGTTGCATACATCGATGGCTTTTTGAATAGCTTTTGTACTTAGTATGGTGGTATCTGACACTGCACCAAAATCAACAATACTGCAATTTGAGGAAAAAACCTCATGGCAATTTAAGCTGAATATAACCGATAAAATGATTATATATCCCTTTTTTATTTGAAGTGTAGCTTTCATTGGAGTTGGTAAGTATCAGATAATCAATATTTATTTAATTTTATAAAGTTCGGATCCTGCAAGCAGGAAGCAACCTAAACCATAGTCTTCAAAATCAGGAACCTTGTCATATGTAACTGGTTGTCCGTCCTTGGGCTCTTTACCTGTACCCTGCACAAATCCAAGGAAACCATTATCATGTAAAGCATCTTTTATTATTGAATCCCAGGCTTTGACAATTACAGGCAGGTATTCTTTTTCAGGTAAAATACCATTACGGATGCCCCATGCCATGCCATAAATGAATAAAGATGTGCCGGTTATCTCTTTGCCACCGAAATTATTCGGGTCATGAAGGCTTACATTCCACAAACCATCTTCGCGCTGACAAGCTTTAATAGCTTTAGACATAGCAAGAAAATCTTTTATATAATCCTTACGATGTTTCTCGTCTGAAGGTGTAATGTCCATATACCTCGCAAGAGCAGCATATACCCATCCGTTTCCACGCGACCAGTAGCAGTCTTCTCCATTTGGTTCTTTATATGGAGGGCAGAAATCAGCATCTCTCCACCAGAGACCGTCAGCAGGATTCCACAAACCTTTACCTCCGATGACATTTCTGGTTTCAGAATACATCTTCCACGCTTTTTCAAAATACCTGACATCTTTTTCGATTACACCCATCTTTGCGAAAACCGGCATACCCATCTGTATAGCATCAATCCATGTCCAATCTCCATTCTGTGGTGTATTTAATAGCATTTCCATGTTGATCCTGGTGTTTTTTAATACCTGAGGATCCGGATTCATTTTGTACAGATCTGCATAAATCTGTGAAGCGCAGTAGTTGTCAGCATTTCTTGTGGTATTTCCATCCCTGAAACCCCATTTATGGAAGTTTGCCCAACCATATGCATAATCATAGTATTGTTCTCTGGGGAATATCTGATGAAGAGCCATAAGGCCTTCATAATAAACGCTTCTGGTCCAGATATTGCTTGGTCTTAATCTTCCAACGTTGCTGGGAGCAGTGTAATCAGAGTATTTAGTCATGAAATAGCTGTTTGCCAGCTCCATTTTGCTAAGTATTTCTTTCTTTTCAGGTAATTCTGCAGCTGATAAAATTACAGATGCAATAATTGCTAATGATAAAAGTAGTCGTTTCATATAAGTAATTGTTTTGTACAAATATAAACCATTTTTTTGAAGCCTGAGAGTGCTTATTGCCGTACTTCAGCCAAATTTGAGGGGAGATTTGAGTATTTAAAATCAGAAGCAGGATGTTAGTAGCGCTTTTTCCAGAGTTTGCCCAGTAGTTCCTTCATTTTAGACTCGGACGGATTTCCCTGAGGTCTCCAGAAAACTTTTCCTTTTATTTTTTTCGGCAGGAATTCCTGTTCAACAAAATTATTCTCATAATCATGGGCATATTTGTAATCTTTACCATAATCCAGCTGTTTCATCAGCTTGGTTGGAGCATTTCTCAGATGCAGAGGTACAGGTAAGTTACCGGTTTCTTCCACTGTTGCCAATGCATTATTGATCGCCATATAAGCAGAATTGCTTTTCGGACTTGAAGCCAGATATATTGTAGTTTCTGACAGGATAATACGACTTTCAGGCCATCCGATTTTATGGACAGTGTCAAAACATGTATTCGCAAGTAATACAGCGTTTGGATTTGCCAGACCGATATCTTCAGATGCAAGTATCAACAGTCTTCTGGCAATAAATTTTGGATCTTCTCCTCCCGCAACCATTCTGGCAAGCCAGTAGACAGCTGCATCAGGGTCGCTTCCCCTGATGGATTTTATAAATGCTGATATGATATCATAATGGATTTCACCGTTTTTGTCATAAGCCATAGGATTTTCCTGAAGGCAAGAAGTCACTATTTCATCATTTATGATTACAGCATTGTTTTCTTCAGAAGAGTTGACTACAAGCTCAATGATATTAAGTAATTTACGGGCATCACCACCTGAAAACCTGTACATCGCATTTTTTTGTTCAATAATGATTTCTCTTTTTTTCAATTCGGCATCTTTACTCAGAGCTCTTTCAAGCAGGTAGTCAAGATCACTCGTATCAAGTGATTGTAATACATAAACCTGACATCTTGAAAGCAGAGGCGTAATAACTTCAAAAGAGGGATTTTCAGTTGTCGCACCAATCAGAACAAAAACACCACTTTCAACTGCTCCAAGAAGTGAATCCTGTTGGGATTTGCTGAATCTGTGTATTTCATCTATAAAAAGTATGGGAACTCTCGTTGTAAATAACGGGTTGGACTTTGCTTTATCGATAACTTCTCTTACATCCTTAACTCCGGATGTAACAGCACTAAGTGTATAGAATGGTCTGTCAAGTTGCTGAGCAATTATTCTTGCCAGTGTTGTTTTTCCTACTCCGGGAGGTCCCCACAAAATGAAAGACGTTACATTGCCGGATTCAATCATTTTGCGGATAACTCCCTGTGGTCCGACCAGATGTTGTTGTCCTACATATTCATCAAGACTATTGGGCCTGAGGCGTTCTGCAAGTGGTTTTGACATGATTACAAATTATTCGTCAAACTGTCGATTTTGTGACATTTTTTTACAATAAGCACAAAAGTACATTAAAATTAATCTAAGAAGCATGGACTGAAAAAATTATTTTGTAATTTTGCGGCAATTCGATTCCAACAAAAATTACAATTTTCAAATTTATGAAAAAACACAATTTTTCTGCAGGTCCTTCAATTTTAAGTCAGTACACAATACAAAAAACTGCTGAAGCAGTACTTGATTTTGCCGGGACAGGTCTTTCATTACTTGAAGTTTCACATCGTGGTAAAGAGTTCGTTGCAGTTTGTGATGAAGCAAGGTCAATGGTTAAGGAACTTTTGAATGTTCCTGAAGAATTTGAGGTAATATTCCTTGGTGGTGGAGCAAGTTTACAGTTTTGTATGGCTCCTTACAACTTCCTTGAAAAGAAAGCTTCTTACCTTGATACAGGTACATGGGCCAGCAACGCGATAAAAGAAGGTAAATTCTTTGGTGAAGTAAACGTTGTAGCTTCCTCGAAAGCAGACAATTACACTTATATCCCAAAAGGTTATGAAATCCCTGCTGATTCAGATTATTTCTACTATTGTACTAATAATACGATTTTTGGAACTGAAATGCATGAAGATCTTCATGTAGGTTTACCAATTATAGCAGATATGTCTTCAGATATTTTCTCACGCCCGATAGATTTTACTGACTATATTATGATTTTTGCCGGTGCTCAAAAAAATCTGGCTCCTGCCGGTGTAACTATATGTATTATTCGTAAAGATGCTTTAGGCAAAGTTACCCGTCCGATACCAACTATGCTTAATTACAAGACTCATATTGATAAAGAGTCTATGTTTAATACACCTCCGGTATTGCCTATTTTTTCTGCTTTGCAAACTTTGAAATATTATAAGGAAATCGGTGGTGTTGAAGAAATCTACAGAATAAATAAAGCCAAGGCTAAGATTCTTTATGATGAAATCGACAGCAATCCTTTGTTCAAAGGCACTGTTACCTGCAAGGAAGACCGTTCCATTATGAATGTTTGTTTTGTTATGAATGACGGTAAGGAAAGCCTTGAAGAAGAATTTTCAAAATTTGCTTCTTCCAAGGGTATGGTAGGTATCAAGGGACACCGTTCTGTTGGTGGTTTCCGTGCTTCTATATACAATGCAATGCCTATTGAAAGCGTTCAGGCTCTTGTTGATTGTATGAGAGAATTTGCAGCCAGTCATTAAATATTAATGATTAAAAAAACAGGCGGGTTTCAAAGGTCTTCTGTTGATGCCCGCTTTTTCAATTAGACTTATTACAATAATCAATATTTTCCTGAATAATTCCGGGAATAAAATAAAAAAAGAAAAACCATGAAAGTATTAATAGCTACTGACAAACCTTTTGCTAAAGTTGCTGTAGAAGGTATCAGAAAGGTCGTTGATGAAGCAGGTTTTCAACTTGCACTTTTGGAGAAATACACTGAAAAAAAACAGCTTCTCGAAGCAATTTCTGATGCTGACGCTGTTATTATCAGGAGCGATATTATTGATTCAGAGGTGCTTGAAGCATCAAAAAACCTCAAGATTGTAGTTCGTGCCGGTGCCGGTTATGATAATGTTGATCTGGAAGCCGCTACATCAAAGAGTGTTTGTGTTATGAATACTCCGGGCCAGAATGCAAATGCAGTTGCTGAACTTGCTTTAGGATTAATGGTTTACGGTGTAAGAAATCTCTACAATGGTACTTCCGGAACTGAGCTGATGGGTAAGAAGTTAGGCATACATGCATATGGAAACGTCGGCCGTAACGTTGCAAGAATTGCTAAAGGATTTGGTATGGAAATATTTGCATATGATGCATTTTGTCCTGCTGAATTTATTGAAAAGGATGGAGTTAAAGCTCTTGGTAGTGTTGAAGAATTATATTCAACCTGCGATGTGATTTCATTACACATACCTGCTACTCCTGAAACCAAAAATTCCATAAATGCTGCGCTGGTTGGTCGTATGCCAAAAGGTGCTGTACTTGTAAATACTGCAAGAAAAGAAGTTATTGACGAAGTAAGTTTGATAAATCTTATGGAAGAAAGATCTGACGTAAGGTATCTTACAGATATTATGCCATCTGCTCATGCAACTTTTGTATCAAAATTTCCTGAAAGATATTTTTCTACTCCAAAAAAGATGGGTGCACAAACAGCTGAAGCCAACATTAATGCAGGTATAGCGGCTGCTCACCAGATTGTGGATTTCCTGGTTAACGGTAACCAGCGTTTCCGTGTAAATAAATAAAACAAATGGCAAAAATAAAACCTTTTAAAGGGCTCAGACCACCTGTAGAGCTTGTTGAGTTGGTGGCCTCCCGTCCCTATGATGTGCTTAATTCCGAAGAAGCACGAATTGAAGCAGGTGATAACGAAAAGTCGCTTTATCATATAATCAAACCTGAAATTGATTTTCCTGTTGGTACTGATGAACATGATGAAAAAGTTTATTCAAAAGCTTTGGAAAACTTCACCATGTTTCAGGATAAAAAATGGTTGGTTCAGGATGAAAAAGAATATTATTATATCTATGCTCAGACTATGAATGGCAAGACTCAGTATGGTCTTGTTGTATGTGCATGGGTAGATGATTATATGAACGGCAGAATCAAAAAACATGAGTTGACCCGTAGAGATAAAGAAGAGGACAGGATGAAACATGTCAGAGTCAATAATGCAAATATCGAACCGGTCTTTTTTGCATATCCTGCTAAAACTGAACTTGATAAAATTGTTTCAAAATATACTGCCGGTAAACCTGAATTTGATTTTGTAGCTCCTGACGGTTTTGGTCATCATTTCTGGATTGTTTCTGAAGACTGTGATATTAAGAAAATTACTGAATACTTCGATTCGATGCCTTCTTTATATATTGCAGATGGACATCATCGTTCGGCTGCCGCTGCTTTGGTTGGTGCTGAGAAGGCAAAGAATAATCCGAATCACAGAGGGGATGAGGAGTATAATTACTTTATGGCAGTATGTTTTCCTGATAACCAGCTAACCATAATTGATTATAACAGAGTGGTTAAGGATTTAAATGGTCTTAGCGAAGAGGAGTTTATTAAAGCCTTAGATAAGTACTTCGTAGTAGAAGAAAAAGGTACAGAGATATATAAACCTGCCTGTCTGCATAACTTCTCACTATATTTATCAGGTCGCTGGTATTCACTTACTGCTAAAGCCGGTACTTATAATGATAACGATCCTATAGGTGTACTTGATGTGACGATATCCTCAAATCTCATTTTAGATGAAATACTTGGCATAAAAGATCTGCGTTCAGATAAGAGAATAGATTTTGTCGGCGGAATACGTGGTCTGGGTGAGCTTTCTAAACGGGTGGACAGTGGTGAAATGAAAGTAGCACTTGCACTGTATCCGGTTTCAATGAAACAATTGATTGATATTGCAGACAGTGGCAATATTATGCCTCCTAAAACGACCTGGTTTGAACCAAAGCTTCGTTCAGGCCTTGTAATTCACAAACTCGACTGATTTTTATAAATAAAATTAACTGGCTGTCTTTAAGGGCAGCCTTTTTTTTATGATTAATTTCCTATAATAATCTTTCCTCTGTATACCTGACTATCAATAATGGCAGAATACAGATATATGCCATGATTCAAACCTGATACATCGATTCGGGAGTAACTTTCAATATTTTCAGATAAAGCAGCTTTTCCGTTCAAATCATACAAAGTCAATCCGGCTTTTTTGATACTATCAGAAAAAACGCAAATAACTGAAGAAGCATCAGGCTGGAATATCATAAAATTATCTTTGTTAATTTCTTCCAGATTCACAATGTGTTGTGAGTAATAATAAATGCTCCTTTTATCATTAATCCAGTCCTGAGTGGTTTCATCCCAATCCTTGCCGGTATATTGCAGAATATTACCTGAAATACTTAATATATTCTCGTTCTTATAATCATACTTCCAGACTTTAGCACTTTTATCAAACGAATAAACCGTTTCAGATAGTTCAACACCTGAATCATTAAAAGTTTTCTCATGTCTGTTGCTTCCTGTCCAGTTCTCTGCTGTTGAATCCCAGATGTACTCAGCATAGTAAGTCCGATTCCCGGTATTATTATAAATCCACTCAAATTTCATCGAACCGACCCATTTGCCGGCAATTGTATCCATATCATACACAGCAAGTGATTTTAAGCCGTTTTGAAGCGTTAAGTTGTCGGTTCTTGACATCTGTATCCATGATGACTTATTATAGTCCCAGATATAAAAGATTTCCTTTAATGTATCACCTGTGATAGTGGAAAGATACCTGCTTTTTGAGTATTCTTTAAAAACACCGCTTTTTTGCTCTTTAACTGAATATATTCTGATTTTTTCATTATCTGTAAAAGTGGTTTCACATTTTTTGAAATAATCATAAGACCAGTTATTCAAAAATTTGTTCCAGTTATAGTAATAAATAGCTTTTTCATTGTTTGCCTGATCATATTCAGTTTTTGTCATAATGTTTCCTGTCCATTTGGAACTGTCAGAATCCCAGTTATAGTCAGCATACATGGTTTCCTTACCACTGGAATTATATTCACTTTCGTATTTTACCAGTCCAATCCATGAGTTAATATCCTGAAACCATTCATGATATGAAAAAGAAGTTTCATTACCTTCTTCGTCATAAGATCTCTCGAGCAGATAAGCTTTTTCCCAATCGTTATCAGTCCAGCTCCAGTTAAAACCTTTTAATGAAACAATATTTCCGTAAGCATCATATGAATAATCACTTTTCATATAATTGTCCCAGGTTGAAGTGTTTGGATTCCAGCTATGAATTAAATAAATTGAATTTTTTCCGGTAGAATCAAATGATAAAACATGTTTTGAATCAGGATTCCATTTTGGTGCTGATCTGTCATATTTTTCAAATATTATGGAATCATTCAGCTCTTTGTTTCCGTTCTGAAAATTCCTAATGCTATTTAAGGAAGTGAAGCCGGCCAATTGGGGAATATCTTTTTTAACAAGAACCCGGGTTTGTGCAGGCAGAGAGCAAATCATTAAAATGGTTATGATACAGATTCTTATAAAATTAATCATGCTTTTATGGTCAATCATTTCTGAAATGAATAAAACATTTACCCGTAAAAGTACAATTTAATCCACTAATTAAGTGTTAATGAATTAAATTTGCACTGTATAAAACCAAAAATGTACTCTGCTTATGCAATCAGATGTTTTTAAAACGATAAGTGGTTTTAGTGAGGGTTTGTTTAAAGACAAAGGCAGCAAATTCCTGGCTTTTGCCCATCCGGTGGAGTCTGTTGATGAAATTAAAATGATTCTTGAAGGATACAGAAAGTCATATCATGATGCACGTCATGTCTGCTATGCATACGTTTTGGGACCTGAGGGTTATGAATTCAGAGCTAATGACGATGGTGAGCCTTCCGGGACAGCCGGCAGACCTATTCATGGTCAGATTCAATCTTTTGGTTTGACAAATATTCTGGTGGTCGTAATACGTTATTTTGGCGGTGTTTTGTTAGGAACCAGTGGTTTAATAAATGCTTACAAGAGTGCTGCAGTTGAGGCATTAAGTACCGCCGTGGTAATTGAAAAGACTGTTGACGTGGATTATATTATAAAATTTGAATTTCCGCTACTCAATGATGTAATGAAGCTGATAAAAAATTCAGGAGCAGCAATCATTTCACAGGAATATGAAATGGATTGCGTAATGCATATCAGGATCAGGAAAAGAGATGCTTTAAGGTTGAAAGAGGCATTTGAAAAGGTGGACACACTTCATTTTGAAAGCTGAATTTCGTACATTTGCAAATATTATTTTTTATATGCTGGTTTCTTCATTCAAACGCTTATGGGTACTTCTGATATCACCTCAGAAGGCATGGAAGATGGTTTCGCATGAATCATTTTCCAAAAAGACATATTTAACAGGATTCTTTTACCCGTTAGTTGCGCTTTCATGCATAACCTCATTTGTTAATCCTTTCATTTCCGGAGAAGACGCCGGACTCAGAGCAAAGGCAACAGGAGGGTTTGAAATGTTTATAATTACATTCCTTTCAACTATTATCGGATATTTTATTTCGGCAAACCTGTTGAATAAGATTTTCAGAAAATGGTTCGGACAGAACCCCGGCAAATTTAAAGCTGAAATACTTACTGCATATTCGCTTGCACCGGTACTTGCAATTAGTATAATTACCAGATTGATTAGCGAGTTCTTTTTTCTGAAGATATTTTTCCTTTATATTTTCATAATTATTTGGGAGGCAGCTACGGGCTTTTACAATGTGGATGAAAAAAAACAAGGTTTGTTTACAGGAGTTACCGGTCTGATTATATTAGTGATACCGGTTTTGATTGAAATTTTACTTAAATTATTAATGCCTGCTTTTTTCTGATGAAACCAAATACCCAGATAGTTATAAAAAACAAAAGAGCCGGTTTCGACTACGAACTTGTCGAGTTCTTTACAGCCGGAATAGTACTGACAGGGACAGAAATTAAATCGATCAGGTTAGGTAAAGTCAGTCTTTCCGATAGCTATTGTATAATGCAGAACAACGAGTTGTGGGCAAAAAATATTCAGATCTCCGAATATTTTTATGGTACCTACAATAATCATAATCCCAGAAGAGACAGGAAGTTGTTACTAACCAAAAAAGAACTCAGAAAACTGACCAGGCTTACAAAAGAAACAGGTTTCACTATAGTTCCTGTGAAAATGTTCATTAATGAAAAGGGTCTTGCCAAACTTGATATAGCTGTTGCAAAAGGTAAAAAGGCATACGATAAAAGAGAATCAATTAAAGAACGTGAAGATAAACGCGAGATAGACAGGCAGTTTAAAAAATGACAAATAGTTCACAACGAATTACCAATGCTGTTACAAGCGGTTTACCCAAAGCCTGGAAAACCATTATATGGCTAATCAAACTAATACTGCCGATTTCTTTGGGCGTACAACTCCTGCAGTATTCGGGATTACTTGATTATGTAGCAGTTGTTTTGAATCCTGTATTCAAAGCTGTGGGTTTGCCCGGAGCATCTGCAATCGCCTTTGTTTGTAGTCTGTTTCTTCCTCTGTATGCTCCGGCTGCTATTATTAGTACAATGACTCTTACTGTAAAACAGATCTCCATTCTGGCAATAATGTGTCTCATTTCACACAATCTTATAGTTGAATCAGCAGTTCAGAAAAAGACTGGTTCCTCATTCATTTTCATGTATTTAATGAGATTTGTAATGAGTTTCGCGGCTGCTTTTATCTGGAATATTTTAATTCCTGATAATCCGGGAGATGTTGTTAAAGGCATTTCAGGATCTGCAGAAACAATCTCATTTATACAGATGTTACAACATTGGGCTGTAGGTGCTGTGGGATTGGTTATCAAAATGGTTTTAATTGTAAGTGGACTAATGGTTCTCCAGCGATTGCTTGAAGAGTTCAGAATAATGGGTAAACTGGCTTCTGCTTTTGCGCCTTTGATGAAATTTATGGGTCTTTCAAAATCATGTTCATTTTTATGGATTATCGGTAATGTAGTAGGACTAACCTATGGTTCAGCAATAATGATTGAGCAGGTTAATGAAAATAAGATTTCAGTTGGTGAAGCCAGAATGCTGAATAACCATCTTGCAGTATGCCATTCATTACTTGAAGATTCATTGCTTTTTATTGCTATCGGGGCATCAGTATTCTGGGTAACAATACCCAGGTTATTACTTGCTGTAGCTGTAGTCTGGATTTTCAGGTTAGTAATTTCATTTAGTAAAAAAAGTGTTTTGTCGGCTGAAAGACAGTTTTAATATTTTTTGAGCATACCGGATAATATCTGACCATAAAAAAAGGGAGACTCGTAACTGGAGTCCCCCTTTTTATTTATAATTATGCTTTTGTCAGAAATCAATATGCAAACAAAGGGTAATCAGCCATTATAGAGTTAACTTTTTCACGTACACTCTTTATAACTTTTTCATCTTCCGGTGAACAAAGTACAGTATCAATTAAATCCACAATCTGACCCATCAGGGGTTCTTTAGCACCGCGAGTTGTTATTGCAGGAGTTCCTACTCTGAAGCCGGAAGTCTGGAAAGGTGAACGTGAATCAAACGGAACCATGTTTTTGTTTATGGTTATATCAGCACTAACTAATGCTTTTTCTGCGACTTTACCCGTTAAATCAGGAAATTTAGTGCGCAGATCGATAAGCATCGAGTGGTTGTCAGTACCGTTTGATATAATCTTGTAACCTTTATCAATAAACGCTGAAGCCATTACAGCTGCATTTTTCTTTACCTGTGTCTGATAATCGACGAATTCAGGCTGAAGAGCTTCGCCAAAGGCTACGGCTTTAGCAGCAATTACATGTTCAAGAGGACCACCCTGTATACCCGGGAAAACTGCAGAATCAAGTAGTGAAGACATTTTCTTAATTTCACCCTTTGGAGTTGTTTTGCCCCATGGATTCTCAAAATCTTTACCCAATAGAATAATACCTCCGCGGGGTCCGCGTAAAGTCTTATGAGTGGTTGAAGTTACGATATGAGCATATTTCAGTGGATTTTTAAGCAAACCGGCAGCTATAAGACCAGCAGGATGCGCCATGTCTACCATAAGAAGAGCGCCTATTTTATCAGCTATAGCACGCATTCTCTCATAATCCCATTCTCTTGAATATGCAGAAGCACCTCCAACAATAAGTTTTGGTCTTTCAGCCAAGGCTACCTGTTCCATCTGGTCGTAGTCAACCATACCGGTTTCTTCCTTAACATTATAAGCCAAAGGTTTGTATAAAATACCTGAACTATTAACAGGAGAACCATGTGATAAGTGACCTCCGTGAGAAAGATTCAGACCAAGGAATGAATCACCAGGGTTCATTACAGCAAGAAATACAGCAGCATTGGCTTGCGCACCTGAATGAGGTTGAACATTTGCGTATTCAGCTCCGAAAAGTTGTTTCAAGCGTTCAATAGCAAGAGTTTCGCTCTCATCGACAACTTCACAACCTCCATAATAACGATGGCCCGGATAACCTTCGGCATACTTATTGGTGAGCCATGTTCCCATAGCCTGCATCACCTGGTCACTTACAAAGTTTTCAGAAGCAATCAACTCTATTCCTTTAAGTTGACGCTGATGTTCACGTTCAATAATGTCAAAAATTACCTGATCCCGTTTCATATATTTGAGTTTAAAAAGATGTTTTTTTTGAAGTTGCAAAGATAGATATATTAGTCAAAAATAAAAAATGACACCCTTAAGTGTCATTATAAATTATTCGTTGCTTCGGTTTTGCATTGCTTTGTTATAGCAGGTTCTGCACAAAGGCATATATTCATTTTTTTCGCCAAGCAATACCTGTTTGTCGCTAACAGCAAGTCTGTAAGAATACTGTGCGAGAGATCCGCATTCTACACAGATTGCATGAACCTTGGTCACGTCTTCCGCTATGCTTGCCAAAGCAGGCATAGGACCAAATGGATTGCCAAGGTAATCCATGTCCAGACCCGCAATAATAACTCTTACTCCTTCATTTGCCAGTTTGGAGCAAACATCCACCAGATTTTCGTCAAAAAACTGGGCTTCATCAATGCCAACCACATCCACACCTCCGGTAAGCAGTAATATACTCTCTGATGTGTTCACAGGAGTGCAAACAATAGAAGTAGAATCGTGAGAAACCACATTCTCTTCAGAATATCTGGTGTCGATGGCTGGTTTGTATATTTCTACTTTTTGTTTGGCGATGGTTGCTCTTTTGAGTCTTCTTATTAATTCCTCCGTTTTACCGGAAAACATAGAACCACATATAACTTCTATACGACCTCTCTGTTTTATTTCGTGACAGTTGTTTTCAGCAATTAACATAAATTTTTATTATTTCTTTTTTTGTACTGACCAACCGAATTTTCCTATTGCCGGTCCTATTTCATGATAAAATCCGTGTGAATAAACCAAAAGATCTGTTTTTTCCATATCGAAAGCTCCGGTTTGAGGATCAAGAAATGCATCTTCTACCTGCACATTGAGTACATCAGCAATAAACATGTCATGAGAACCCAATCTGAGAACTTCCTTAACTCTGCATTCGATGTTAACAGGAGATTCGGATATGGTCGGGGCCGAAACCATGGTGGATTTACCCGGAGTAAGTTTCATTTCCCTGAATTTATCGAAGTTTTTTCCGGACCTCACTCCACACCAATCTGTAGCATAAGCCATATCCTTAGTCGTCAGATTAATGACAAACTCCATTTCTTTTTTCAGGATTTCATAAGAATGTCTTTCAGGCCTTACAGAAATGTAGCACATAGGAGGATTTGAACAAATAGTTCCTACCCAGGATACAGTCAGAATATTAAAATCACTTTGATTTGAACCACAACTTACCATAACAGCCGGTAGCGGGTATATCATGGTTCCGGGTTTCCAGTCAATCTTCATAAGTTTATCAGATAAGTTGTATGTCTTCCTGCTTGATTTCTTTTTCGCAGTATTTACATTTTAAAATAATTGGATTCTTTTCGATTACATTGAACCTGGTTTTCATCGGTTCATTATTGGTAATGCATTTAGGATTAGGGCATTTGACTATTCCGGTAAAGCTGTCGGGAGGTGTCAGCTCTTTCTTTTCAACAACTTCATATTCCCGGATTACATTTATTTTGGCAGAAGGAGCTATCAGGGCAATCCTGTTTATTTCTTCGTCAGCATAATATCTGTCTGAAATCTTGATAATTCCTTTTTTATCCATTTTCTTGCTATTCAGGTTATTTCCAATCGTTACACGGTTGCTTACCTGGTCCAGTTGAAGCAGAGATACAACTTTAAATAAAAGATGAGGTGGAATATGGTCAATCACTGTACCATTTTTCAGGGCCTTAACCTGTAATTCCTTCAAATTAGACAAATCCATATTATGTATATTAAATCAATCCCATTGCATTGCAAATCATAGCCTGACGTACGTAAAGTCCATTCTGAGCCTGTTCAAAATAGTATGCCTTAGGGCTTTCATCAACATCCTGGTCAATTTCATTGACTCTTGGCAGCGGATGAAGTATTCTCAGGTTATCTTTAGAGTTTTCAAGCATTTCTTTCCTCAGAGTATAGACATTTTTAACTTTTTCATATTCCATAAGATCAGTAAATCTCTCTTTCTGAACCCGTGTCATATATAAAATGTCTACTTCATTAATAAGGTCGGTGCTGAAATCATATGCTTCGGTATATTTTATTCCGGCTTCTTTACATACTACTTTATATTCTTCAGGCATTTTTAATTCTTCAGGAGCAATGAAGTAAAACTCGGGTGAAAAATATTTCATTGCCATTATCAGAGAATGAACGGTTCTGCCATATTTAAGGTCGCCCACCATGGCAATTTTCATGTTTTCAAGCCTGCCCTGTGTTTTTCTTATTGAATAAAGATCCAGCATGGTCTGCGAAGGGTGCTGATTAGATCCGTCTCCGGCATTAATTACGGGTATCGGTGTAACTTCTGAAGCGTATCTGGCTGCACCTTCCAGAAAGTGTCTCATAATTATAATGTCAGCATAATTTGAAACCATCCTGATTGTATCCTTCAGGGTTTCACCTTTGGATGAACTTGAAGTAGCTGCATCTGAAAAACCAATAACACGTCCTCCAAGGCGTTGAACTGCTGTTTCAAAACTCAACCTTGTTCTGGTGGAGGGTTCGAAAAAAAGGGTAGCAGCAACTTTACCATTAAGAAGACTCTGGTTTGGATTGACTTCGAAGGTAACAGCACTATCCAAAATATTAATTATCTGATCTTTGGAATAATCTGATATTGCTACTATACTTTTGGTTGACATAAGGCAGAAAAGGTTTTTCTTGTTATACAAAAATACTAAAACTTTCCGATTGAAATAAGAATAGGAATAAAAACAAAGCGATGACAAAATATGAATTGTAAAAGAAAAGTGTAATTTTGTCATGCTAATTCATAAATTTATGTTGCTCAAAAGAATAATACGCATTTTCTGGCTACTATTCGGCCTAGGTATCATATTTTCAATAATAATCTTCACATTGATTTCTACGGGTATCATCGGATATATGCCGCCGATTGAAGAGTTGGAAAACCCTAAAAACAATTTTGCTACTGAAGTTTATACTTCTGATGGTGTAGTTCTTAATACTTACTATCACAAAAATACCGGCAACAGGGTAATGGTTTCATATAATCAGTTATCCCCTAATGTTGTAAATGCATTGATTTCAACTGAAGATGTGAGATTTACAAAACATTCCGGCATAGATGTCAAAGCCATATTCCGCGCGATTGTCAAACGTGGTCTGTTTTTTAACAAAAAAGCGGGCGGAGGCAGCACTCTTTCTCAACAACTTGCAAAACAGTTGTATACACCAAGAGCGGAAAATAAGCTTGAACGATTGATGCAAAAGCCAATTGAGTGGGTAATCGCCGTTAAACTGGAGAGGTTTTATACAAAGGAAGAGATTCTAACTATGTACCTTAACCAATATGATTTTTCAAATAGTTCTGTTGGAATAAAAACTGCATCCTGGACTTATTTTGGTAAAACACCGGACAAACTCAGCATTGAAGAGGCAGCTACACTCATCGGAATGTGCAAGAACTCAGCCTATTATAATCCGGTAAGATTTCCTGAAAGAAGTCGTGACAGAAGGAATACTGTCCTGAATCAAATGTACAAGGCAAAATATATTACTAAGGAAAAAAGGGATTCTCTTCAGCAGTTGCCTCTGACGCTGGACTATCATAAAGTAGATCATAAAGAAGGTCCGGCTCCGTATTTCAGGGAATATTTACGCCAGATACTGACAAAAAAGAAACCAAATAAGCGTAATTATGCTGATTGGCAGTTACAGCAATACAGGGATGACTCACTTGCATGGGCTACAAATCCGCTGTATGGCTGGTGTAACAAGAATAAAAAAGAAGATGGTTCCGGTTACAATCTTTACACAGATGGTCTGAAAATATATACGACAATAGACTCAAGGATGCAAAAATATGCTGAGGAAGCAGTATATGAGCATGTTGGCGGATATTTGCAGGGACTTTTCTATAAAGAAAAAAAAGGCAGGAGTTATGCTCCTTACACCAGTTACATTAAGCCTGAAGATCTTGAGAAGATTAAAAATAAGAGTATTCGTACTTCTGAAAGATACAGGGTTATGAAGGAAGCCGGTTATTCTGACGATGAAATCATGTCTGCCTTCAGGAAAAAAGTAGAAATGACAGTCTTTACATATGGCGGTATGAAGGATACTGTAATGTCTCCTCTTGATTCCATTTTATATCACAAGTTTTTTCTCAGGGCAGGATTTATGTCAATGGATCCGATGAACGGGCATGTTAAAGCATATGTAGGAGGGGTTTCATATAATCCTTTCCAGTACGATATGGTCATGTATGGAAGAAGACAAGTGGGATCTACTGTAAAACCATATTTGTATACAATGGCAATGGAAGAAGGTTACACACCTTGTGATAAAGTCGTAAATCAGCCGATTACACTAATTACAGAAACCGGTCAGCCCTGGACTCCGAGAAATGTAAGCAAAAGCCATATGGGAGAAACCGTAACTCTTCGCTGGGGACTGGCTAATTCAAATAACTGGATTTCAGCCTGGTTAATGAGTCACTTTTCTCCTTATTCATTTGCAAGAATGATACATTCATTTGGACTTAACGGTCAGATTGACCCTGTGGTTTCACTTTGTGTGGGTACCTGCGATGCAACAGTAGCAGAAATGGTTAGTGCATATACAAGTTTTGCAAATCGTGGCATCAGGGTTAAACCGCTGTTTGTGACCAGAATCGAAGATAAAAATGGCAATGAACTTGCTCATTTTTCTCCACAGATGTCAGAGGTTTTCAGTGAAATTACATCTTATAAGATGCTTTCAATGATGAGAGCAGTAATTGATCATGGTACCGGTGCGAGGTTAAGAGGTAGCAAATATGGTTTTCGCGGTCAAATTGCCGGAAAGACAGGTACAACACAGAATAACTCTGATGGTTGGTTTATGGGTGTTACTCCAAGACTTGTAAGTGGTGTTTGGGTAGGTGGCGAGGACAGAGATATCCATTTCGACTTTACAAATGAAGGTCAGGGTGCTAATATGGCACTTCCTATTTGGGGTATTTATATGAAGAAGGTTTATTCAGACCCTGATCTGGGATATTCAGAGAATGATCAGTTTCAGGTCGCTCCCGGTGAAGATTATTCCTGTTCAGGTTCAGGAACTCAACAAGCTGCCGAAGATAATAGTACAAGTGGATTTGAAAACTTTTAAATAATGGTTGAAACAGACTATGCTATAAAAGCAGTGGATCTCCGAATGGAATTTGGCAAGCGGGTTGCCGTAAATTCCATAAATCTTGAGATAAAAAAAGGTCAGATTTTTGCTCTTCTCGGCACTAATGGTGCCGGAAAGACTACAACTATCAAAATGCTTTGTTGTCTTTTAGCTCCGACATCAGGAACTGCATCTGTAATGGGATACGATATTAAAGCTGATCCGATGAAGGTAAAGAGAATTATTGGCGTGTCACCTCAGGAGACAGCTATTGGTAATCATTTGACTACTTTTGAGAACCTTATGCTTATGGGCGGCGTTTTTGGTTTGAAAAGAACTGAAACGAAATCAAGAGCAAGAAATCTGATGGATTTGCTGGAGCTTGAAGATCGTAAAGATCAGGCAAGAAAGTTATCAGGCGGTATGCAAAGAAGATTAAGTATCGCGATGGCACTTATGTCAGATCCTGATGTTGTATTTTTAGATGAGCCAACACTTGGTCTTGATCCTCATGCACGTAAATCTGTCTGGAACTATATTGAAAAATTAAAAGGAGATAAAACAATTCTTTTAACCACTCACTATCTGGAAGAAGCGGATGCACTATCTGATGAGATAGCAATAATTGAAAAGTCAAATATCATTGAAACCGGAACATCACATGAACTCAAAACAAAATACAATAGTTTTCATACCATTGATATAAGTTGTGAGGGGATTTCGGATACTGTTTTAAATGGTTTCTCAGCCATGAAAATGGATGCTTCAAGGACTGTTTATGGAATTCAGTTGAAAGTAAAAGATCCTGATTTTTACGGAATAATTGATTTTTTAAAGCTGCACGATGTTTCAATAAAAAAAATCAATATGCTGGAGCCAACACTTGATGATGTTTTTATCAAATTAACTGGAAAGGAGGCTGAAAAATGAAATTTGTCAGTCTTGTCGAAAGGAATATAAAGGAAATATTCAGGGATCCTTTAAATGTTTTTCTTGGATTATTCATGCCTGTTTTGTTCCTCTTACTTTTTACATCTATGCAGGAACGTTTGCCGGTGGATTTGTTTAAACCAGAAATGTTAACACCCGGAATACTGATATTCGGTTTCTCATTTTTGATTATGTTTACTTCAACAATGGTTGCCAAAGATAAACAGTTTTCTTTTTTAAACAGGCTTCTGGCAGCCCCTTTGAAGGCCTCTGATTTTATTTTAGGATACATGTTGCCGTTTATTCCTTTTGCTGTTTTGCAGGGTTTGGTATGTTTTTCGGCAGCAATTCTGATGGGAGCTGATTTTGGAAATATTCTTATGCCGGTATTAATATTATTTTTAACTGCAATGACTTGCATTAGCCTCGGACTTATTTTTGGTACTTTATTTACGATAGGTCAGGCTTCAGGAGTTGTATCCATACTTATTACAGTAATCAGTTTATTTAGCGGTGCATGGGTTGAACTGAAGATGATGGGCGGATTATTTGTAAAAATCGGTTACGCATTGCCTTTTGCTCATGCAGTGGATGCTATCAGAGCTTTGGTTAAAGGAGCTCAGTTAGTTGATATTTCGAATAATCTGAATGTAATTATCATTTATTCAGTTATATCATTTTTACTTTCGGTTTTTGTTTTTAAATGGAAGATGAAGATTTGAGAAGTTTCAAATATTAAAAAAAAGTGATGCAAATCAAGCTACATCACAAGCTTAACATAAGGCTTCTTGCCATTTTTTTTGTTGGAATAGCCGCCCTCATTGTTTTTACACACAGAGAGGCTGAGATTCATGAAGAAAAATTCCCCGACTTGCCAAAAATTAAAGAAAAAGGAGTTTTGAGGGCTTTAACTCTTTATAGCTCAACATCATATTTTCTATACAGGGATAAGGAAATGGGGTATGAGTTTGAGCTTTGCTCTCAGTTGGCCGATTCATTGGGTGTGAAACTTCAAATGATTCCTGTAAATAGTGTTCGTGCTCTTATTGACAGTCTTGATAAAGGTGTTGGGGATATAATTGCTTATAATGTACAAGTTTCAGATGAAATCGGAACGAATCATATTTTTTGCGGGCGTGATTACCTGACGCACCAGGTTTTGGTGCAGGCTAAAAACAGAAGTAAAATTACTGATATAACAGATCTTTCCGGTAAAGAGATTGTAGTTCAGGAAGATTCAAGATACCACAAAAGGCTTGTAAACCTGAACGATGAATTGGGTGGAGGTATAATTATTAAACCTGTAAATCAGGACAGTCTGACTCCCGAAGAGCTTATAAGTAAAGTTGCTTCAGGAGAAATTAACTACACAATAGCAGACAATAATCTCGCCAGGCTTAATGCAACATATTACAAAAATCTGGACGTGAGTCTTAAAATAAGTTTTTCTCAACAGTCTTTCTGGCTTGTCAGAAAAGACTGTCCATTACTTGCAGCAGAAGTTGATCGTTGGTTCAGAAATAATGTAAAGAAAGATAATTATCTTGCTGTGACTAAACGTTATTTTGAGAGAAGTAAAAGCCTGTACAGGTATTATTCAGCTGGCTTCAGGATAGGTCATGATGGTAAGGTTTCACCTTTTGATGATCTTTTTAAAAAATACGGTAAGATTTACAATATTGACTGGAGATTACTTGCTTCAATTGCTTATCAGGAATCAAATTTTGAAACCGGAGCAGTATCATGGGCAGGAGCTAAAGGTCTGATGCAGGTAATGCCAAAGACTGCAAAATCATTTGGCCTTAATCCGGATAGTCTTTTTTATCCGGATATAAATATTAAAGCAGCGGTATGTCTTTTAAAACACATAAGAAAATCTGTAGGTGGTCATGATTCAGAACAAAAGAATAAACTTATGCTGGCCGGTTTCAACAGTGGACTTGGCCATCTAAAAGATGCCAGAGCACTGACCAGGAAATATGGTAAAAACCCTGATAAATGGGATGGTGACAATGTAAGTCATTTTGTTTTGCTAAAAAGCCAGCCAAAGTATTATCAGGACGAAGTCTGCGAACAAGGTTACCTAAGAGGTGAAGAAACTGAACAATTCGTAAGCGAAGTCTGGAGCAGGTACAAATACATAATCTCAAAAGGGATAAAATAGCTAGTCTTTAAAATCGTTTATTGTATCCAGTACCATTTGCCTGGTTTCTTCAGGAGTTGGATTAAGATAATCTGTCATAAGGTTACCATTCTCCGGATCTATCTTGTCAAAAACCATTTGATAAAGATTGAAAATAATATCAAGGCTTAGTTTATACCTGGGTTCCAGCTCCGGCCTGATTTCATTTATTATCTGCTGAGTTTCAATACGATATTTATCAGCCAAATCGATATATTCCCTTACAAGCAATCTGTATCCGGGTTCTATAGGGCCACCATATGCCATAGCTTTCAACTTGGACCGGTCAAGCCCGTATTTTAAAACCAGATCATCCGCAAAATAGTTCAGATTATTAATATGGTCTTTTTGAAAATCTCTTATGATATGTACAAGATAACTGAAAATGGCGCATGGTCTGGCAGCACGCATAACATCAAATGAGGGTAAAAAATATTTACCATTAGCGTATTTTAATGAACATAAATGTACAAAAATTGAAGCTGGAGCAACCGAAGCTCCTTCTGAGTATTCGAGATATGTCTTAATATCAGAAAAACCATCATTCTCAATATCATAAAGCATTGACTTTGCAAAGGTATTCATCGACCAGGCAGGGATAAGAAATTTTCTGAAAATTCTGTAGTATTCATTTTTCTCCTTATCTGTATCAATTTCAGACATTATCGAGCTAATCCATTCATTTACTCCTGAAATCAACTGAGCTTTTTCATTTTCTGAAATCAGAACATGTTCAGTTTTGAAATTATCGACAAGATCATCGACATAACGCATAAGTTTATAACAAACTTTCGCCGCATTAAATCTTTCTTCTTCCCAGAAGTTTGCAGCAATCAGAATGTTAGGATGATCTTTTATTTTTTCGAAATCAATTGACTCAAAAGTTTTCAGGAATTCTGTTTTCGGATTTTGCATGTCAGTAGATTATGATTTTTTGATAGTCGGTATTACAAAATAATAATATCAGGCTTTAATGTTGAAATCTTTAAGAATCCTCTCTGAGGTTAACTTTGAGGAAAGTAAAACAAGTGGTACTCCGTTGCCGGGATGAGTGCTACCTCCGACAAAATATAAATTTTTAATTTTAGCATGTTTGTTATGAGGTCTGAAATAACCCATTTGAAATATACTGTGGTTAATACTTCCAAAAACCGAACCCCTTGCAACATTTACTCTTTGCTGCCAGTCGACAGGTGTATGGCAAATCTCAAATTTAATATGCTCTTCAATATCAGTTAGTCCCTGTTTTTTTAATCGGTCAATTACGTATTTCCTGGAATTATTTTTCATTTCTTCCCAATCCTGATGAGTTTTACTGCATATATGACCTGTCGGGACAATTACTGAAATAGTATCTTCACCCGCAGGAGCAGCAGTCGGATCTGTGTTAGCAGGAGCATGTACATAAAAACTTGGTGTGGCTCCAACAGTATTATCATCAAAAATCTTTGTCATACTCTCTTTAAAATCTTCAGAAACAAACACGCAATGATGCCCTGGGATATCATATTTCTTGTCAAGACCCCAGTGAAAAACTATACCTGAGCAGGAATATTTTTTTGTATTTAATATCGCAGTCATTTTCCTGTCTTTGAGTAGGTCTTTGTAAATGTAAGGTAAATCTGCATTGGCAATAACCAGATCTGCATTCTCTGTATTTCCGTTTTCAAAAACAACACCATCAGTTTTTGCTCCTTTTACAGAAATCTCTTTGACAGGTTTATTAAAAACAAATTCTACTCCAAGTTTCTTTGCCTCATTTATTAGTATTTCAACAACGCCATACATACCGCCTTTAGGGAAAATTGAGCCTTCGGATAGTTCTGCAGCAGGTAGCATAGCAAACAGTGCAGGCGCTTTAAGTGGATTCTGACCAACATAAATATTTTGAAAAGTGAAAGCCAGTTTTAAATGTGAATCTTTAAAAAACTTTTTTATATAATTCTGATGCTTAAGATGTGTTTTCATCTTAAAAAGCAGACCGATATTTGCCGGATTTATAAATTGAAACCAGTTATAGAAATTTTTACCCAAAAGTTTTTCAATCGCCAGATTAAAAAGGTCATAACCTGTTTTTGTATATTCCAGAAGTTTTTGATTACTGCCTTTTTCAAATTCTTCCATTTGCTTTTTCATATTTTCACCGATAGTTGTGAAATCAAAGATCTTACCGTCAGGATAATAAATCTTATATATAGTAGGGAGAGGTTTAGATTCGTCAAAAATCTCATTGCCCAATCCCATTGATTCTAAAACCGATTTGTAGATGCCCGGCATAAGAAAAATGGTAGCACCAATATCAAATCTGTGGTTATCTTTAATAATCTGACCGCAACGTCCTCCCGGACTTTCGTTTTTTTCAAATACTTTTACTGAAAATCCATTTCTGGCAAGAAAAATTGAAGTTGCTATACCACCGACTCCGGAACCAATTATTACAGCCTTTTTATTCTCCATATTATGATAACTACACTATGTTTCTGTTAGTAACGATGTAAAATTAGTTTTTTTTTATTGTTCTTTATACATATCCATTGATATGTGATATAATATTAGCTTTATTTATATTTGTAAATAAAAAACATGAAAATGGATACTATTAAAATACATATAGAAGAAAATCTTGATTTGTTTCTGAAAGAGTTGTTTACACTACTTAAAGTGCCTTCTGTAAGCTCACAGGAATCCCATAAAAAAGACATGTATGAATGTGCCGGACTATTTGCTGAATATCTGAAAAAGGCAGGAACTGACTTGGCTGAAGTTTTTATAACAGATGGACATCCGGTTGTTTATGCTGAGAAAATTGTCAGGGATGCTGATTTCACAGTATTAGTTTACGGGCATTACGATGTCCAGCCGGTTGATCCTCTGGATCTATGGATCAGCGGTCCTTTTGAACCTGAAGTCAGAGAAGGCGCTATTTATGCCAGGGGTGCAAATGATGACAAGGGTCAGACATTCATGCACGTAAAAGCATTTCAATATCTTATTGAAAAGAAGTTGCTTAGATGTAACGTTAAATTTCTTATTGAAGGAGAGGAGGAAATAGGTTCACCTTCACTTGCATCATGGGTTGAAAAAAATAAGGATATGCTGTCATGTGACATGATACTGGTTTCTGATACTACCATGCTTGGAGAAAATGTACCTTCGATCAATTGTGGTATGCGTGGACTTGCTTATGTTGAGCTTAAAGCGACCGGACCTGACAGGGATTTACATTCAGGGCATTATGGTGGAGCGATTGCAAATCCGCTAAATGAATTATGTAAGATAATTGCATCCCTTACTGATGATAAGGGAAGGATTACTGTACCGGGATTCTATGATGATGTAGTTGAACTGACTCCAGAAGAACGGTCTTTACTGGGGAAGGCACCTTTTAACCAGGATGAATTCAAAAAATCTATTGGCATCGATGAAATTAAAGGTGAAACCGGATACACAACTGTTGAACGAATAGGTATAAGACCAAGTCTGGATGTTTGCGGTATTTGGGGTGGCTATACCGGAGAAGGAGCAAAAACAGTATTACCATCGTATGCACAAGCAAAAATATCCATGAGATTGGTTCCAAATCAGGATAACTATAAAATTGCTCAGCTTTTTATTGATCATATAAAATCAATAGCTACTGCCGGTATTAAGGTGTCTGCAAATGCAATGCATGGGGGACAGGGTTTTCTCACTCCAATATCATCACCTGTTTACAAAGCTGCCTCAGATGCAATTAAACAAGTTTATGGTATTGAGCCGGTGCCAAGCAGGGGTGGGGGAAGCATACCTATTCTTGCAGAAATGCAGAGCATTCTCAATGCAAACCCGTTATTAATGGGATTCGGACTGGAACGTGATACCATCCATTCGCCAAATGAGAGTTTTTTGATTAGTCAGTTCAGGAAAGGCATAGAGTCAATTATAAGATTTTATCTCAATATTAGTGAGTAACTTATTAATTACTTCGTTTCCTGACTATTTATAAAATACTTTATCGGATAGACCATTCTCTCCAACAGACTGATTTCTCTTGTAATGATCTCTGCTGAGCCGGTCAGTTCTCCGCTAAAATCAATTCTCTTACCATAATTTGTGATTAATGGATAATCTAACAATGCCATAGCTATAATAGCTCTTTCGGATTTATTAATCACTCCGGAAGACATGATAATACCCTTTATTGAGCCAAATTCCATATATGGGAAACCATCAATTTTAATAATAACTTTTTGCCCTTTACAAACTTTACCAAATCCTGAATTATTAAACTTCAGCAAAGCAATATACTTTCTGGATTTATCATTAATAATTGTGGTTTCTGCAAATATTTTATCCGGAAAGCTTAAAAAATAGCTACCCGTCAATAAAAAGAGTATTATTAAAAGAATTATACTGCTACCCCAACGAACAATAGATTTTGGAGGTGAGGATATTATTTCATTTATTTCCGGCGACCTCAACTGTATTTCATTTTGATTTTCAACTTCATTATTCATATTTGCATATCTGTTTTAAATTTCAAGCTGATTTTTAACAAGGTTATAATAATTGCCTTTATTTGCAATCAATTCTTCATGATTGCCGGTTTCAGTTATTTTTCCTTTATCAATTACAACTATCTGATCTGCATTTTTTACTGTGCTAAGCCTGTGAGCGACAATTAATACGGTTCTTCCTGAAAAAAAAGTCTGAAGATTGTCCATTATTATTTTTTCATTTTTTGAGTCAAGTGCATTTGTTGCTTCGTCAAGAAATATCATCTCAGGATCTTTGTAAATTGCCCTGGCAATTAATATCCTTTGTTTTTGTCCCTGGCTTAGATTCATTCCTTCTGCACCAATAATTGTATTATAACCAAGAGGAAGTGAAGTTATAAAATCATGAATATTTGCCATTTCAGATGCTTTATGTAATTTCAGAATATCAGTATTTTCACTCCCGGCTGTAATATTTGAAGCAATGCTATCAGAAAACAATAATCCGTCCTGCATCACAATGCCGCATTTTTTTCTCCATTCCTTCATGTTAACTGAGTTCAGCGCAGTTGTATTGATTAATATTTCACCTTCTGCAGGTGTGTAATAACCCAGAAGTAGTTTAATTAAAGTTGTTTTGCCACTTCCGCTCATACCCACAACTGCAGTAATTTTGCCCTTAAAAATCGTCAGATTTATATCCTCAAGTACTTTTCTGAAACCATCGTAAGAAAAGTTCAGATTATTTATCCTTATGTCATTTTTAATTGTCTCAGGAATAATTTTTTCATCTCCGTCTTCTTCCTTTTTTTCTCTGATTTCGGCAAGCCTGCCCAGACTTAATCTTGCATCCTGATATGATCGCATAAAATCAACCAGTTGGTCAACAGGTGCATTCATCTGGCCGATAATGTATTGAATTGACAACATCATTCCCAACGTCATTTCTCCCTGTATTACAGACCCTGCTGCTATGGCTGTGGTGATAATATTTTTTGTCTGGTTAATCAAAACAGCACCAGAATCCTGATACTGTTTAAGCGCCAGACCTTTTATTCGTAATCTGAAGATTGATGCTTGTATATTTTCCCATTCCCACCTTTTTTGTTTCTGACAGCCATGCAGTTTTATTTCCTGCATACCTGTGACAATCTGAATCATCTTACTCTGATTTTTTGATTGTTTTGTAAAATATTTGAAATCCAGTTCTTTGCGTTGCCCGATAAAAGCAAAGACCCAAAAAAAGTACATCAAACTACCGAAAAAGAAAACAAGAAAAATTTTCCAACTGTAATAAAGAAGTACTAATCCAAATAATAATACATTTACCAAGGAAAACAAGGTATTCAGACTTGAGTTAGTTAGAAAACTTTCAATTCTTTCGTGATCATTAATCCTTTGTATCAAATCTCCTGTCTGTTTACTGTCAAAATAAGACATAGGCAGTTTCATAAGTTTCATTAAAAAATCTGATATAAGGGATACATTGATTCTTGTACCCAGATGGAGTAAAATCCAGCCTCTGATAAAACTGACAGAGCTGGAACTTATAATTAGTATTAATTGAGCGATAAGAATAAGATGTACAAAATTCAGGTTTTCGGTATTTATTCCATAATCAACAATAGATTGTGTCATGAAAGGCAAAATCAACTGAAGCAAACTACCTGCAAAAAGGCCAACAATTAATTGCCTGATTAGTCCTTTGTATAATTTGAAATATGAAAAAAGAAAACTGAAACTGCTTTTTTCTTTTTTATCATCAGGGTTCTCATAAAAGTAATCAGTTGGAACAATAATAAGAATAATGCCGTTTTCGGTTTCTCCATTTTTAGTGCTTATCCAGGATTGTTTAAAATCGTATTCGTTGTACCTCATTTTCCCTAAAGCCGGATCTGCAACATTATAAATCTTTTCCCCTTTTTTGGTATTAACATCTGTCAGCACTACAAAATGGTTCTGATTCCAGTGAATTATGCAGGGCAGAGGAGACTTGGGTAAATCTTCAATACCAATTCTGGCAGCTAAAGTCCTGAAACCAATACTTTCAGCAGCATCACTCAATCCAAGCAGACTTACTCCGAATCTGGATATTGAAGACATGTTTCTGAGTTTTTCCATAGAATGATATTTCCCATAATACTGTGAAATCATACATAGACATGCAGGTCCGCAATCCATAGAATCATACTGATATACGGTTTTCAAACGATTATTCATACTTTGAATGTTGATATTTGTATGTATTAAATCCCTTTTCAGATAATTTATGAAGTTTAAATAGAGAGGCTTAATAATGAAATGACATTTTTTGGATCATAAAGTCTCATGTATTGATATATTATTCCTGTTATACCATTCATTAACCCCGGTGTATAATTAATGGATTTTGTAATCCTGTAACCATTTTTAATTCCATCACTCATAATCTTTTGTGATTGTTTCAGGTATTTGGACTCCAGATTTTTGTCCTTAAAATAGACTGAAGCATTGATTATTAATTCGAGATTTCCAAAATCTCCGTAGCATAGATTGTGTCCACCTCCAAAGCCATAATCCAGACAAGTCTCAATTGAAACATTCAAATCATTTTTTATTTTTCGCGAGGTAATGCCATGTTTGATAACTTCCAGTCTGGATAAACCAATTCCAGGTGCCCCATGAGACCAGGCTGTAGAAAAGAAAGTATTGTTGTCATTCTTTTCAATTACAAAATCTCTCAGGTCAGGCCAGTTTTTATAATAAGGGTTATAGAGATGGTTTTCATAATTAATTATTTTTTCAACAATATCCTTGTACTTTTTATCTCCGGTTACATCATACAGCCTTGCGTAACATAAAGCAAATCCGGAAGCACCATGTGAAAGCCCTGCAAGAGGATTTTTGCTGTATCCCTTCCATTTTATCTGATCTTTAGTCTGATATGAACACCTCAGCAGAGTCCCTGATAGTTTAATCGCTATATCCATAAATAATTCGTTTCTACTGACTTTATATGCTGCGATTAATGAAATAATCAGCCCTGCTGATCCTGATACCAGACCATGATTTGTTTCTTTGGCAATCAGTTCGCAGGGTTTAATTTTCTTCAACCATGAAGTGGCAAGATCAATCAGTATACAGGATTTTCTGATTCGTGATAAAACTGCCATTAAATAAATTATACTGCCCCAACCTCCGAAAATTCCAGTCTCTTTAATTGAATTAAGCGAATTTTCAATATCTATCGTAAGGTGATTGAGTGCTTTAAAGGCAACTTCATCAAATTCTTTTTCTCCTGTCAGCATTCCCAGATATGAGAGACAAATGATTTCTCCGGGCATACCACTGTATAAATCATATGAAGCAGGATGAATCCTGTAATTAGACGATTCATAATCAGCAGGTTTAAGAACCAGCCAGAATGCATCATCTTCTGTTGACTTTATTGTTTTAATTAAATCCTTTCCCAGTCTTTCTGCTTCATTCAAAAAACGTATTCTTTCAAACTTTCCGGTACACTCAATACTGGTTAAATTACTTTCATTGTTAATTGTTATTATCTGCTTTGAGTTCCTGTTTGTTACCGTTTTTTTTGTATGGAAATCCGATATTGACAAGCTCATCTCGATAATCCAAATTTGTTTTTCCATATTTGAAATTGAGAATTTTCCGATTTTATCAATAGCTTCAGACATACCCGATTTTTGAAAGTAATCTTTACACAATAAATCCGGACCATGATAAAGATCTCTGCTATCTGCATATGAATAAAAATATGGTATGTTTTGGTTTATCAGATCTTCTTTCTCAGAGGCGACAACAGGTTTAACCATAGGATACTCTTTAAGAATATATTCAAGCCAGTTGAAAATGTTATCTCTGTTTACGGAGTTTTTTAAAATTTCCGGATGATGACTTTCGTATAGTAAATGACTGTATACAAAAGTGTTTCTGAATATAATCCTGATTTTATCATTACTCATATCCTTAATTCTGTTTATAAATTCAGTTTTGTTATTCATTATAAACAGATATACTTTTTTAAACCCGTTAATAATATCGACTATGTATTTATCAGACATTCTTACTTTTAAGCCATTTAATAACGGCAGGTTTTTACCTCCTTCAATTTTACCTTTTTCTCTGGATGCTTTTAGGTTGCCTTTTTCATCAAACATAAAACTGACTTTTTTCCATAAAGCTGAGATGCCATCAGCTGAATTCAGCCCGCTGAAACCCTTGTTTGTATTTCCATCGGCAGATATTTCTGTTGGCAGCAAACCCGTTTTAAGTACTGAATTGTTCAGGCCTTGACTATCAGCAGCGTTTTCGTAAGGCATATACGGATGAAAGAAAGACTCGAGATCAATAAGAACCGGATATTCACCTGATGCAATTATATTTTCATAATGAAAATCTGTACCGTCAAGTGTATATAACAGAGCAATATAAACGCCGGTTCTTTCATAAAATAGGTTGATTTGAGATTCTTCTGAGCATGATTTGTTTTCTATAAATTCAAGCCATGTATGTGTCTGATGTATAATATATTTTGGACTTTTGAAACCAATAATAAGGTTAGAATCTATCCATTCAAGAAGTTCGGTAAAATGTTTATGGAGATTCCTTTCACCGGGAATATAAATCAGTTTTTTCCCGTTTATGAAAGTCAGCATGCTTACGGATTCACCATCAATATGTTTGTCACCCATGTCAATATCCAGGTTGCTTAGTAATCCCGGATTTTCACCTTTAAATATTGTGGATACCAGCTCTTGAGAGTCATTTACATATCTTTCGTAAATACTCAGGCAATGAGCAAACCACTGGTTAATTTCTTTATGTATGTTCTCAAACATTACCGGATAACTCTCAGAAAAGTAACTGACAATATCATTTTCAAGCAGTAAATCACAAAACTCATTTATTTTCTCTGATGTACTTTTAGTCTGAATATCCTTTTCAGAAATAATGTAATGAGACAACAGAGTCCATTCAGTTGATTTTAATAGTCTGTTTTCCAAACACCTGTAAAGTATTTCCAATAATGATTCCTTACTAATGGCAAGTAATTCAAATGTTTGTAACCTCTCGTACATTTCTTTTCTGGCAGTATGAATTTCCTTTGAAAAGATGTTAAGAATGTTTCCCGGGATGTAATTGAGATTTTTTTCCATAAACATTATAATAAGGTCGTGCGGTGCTAACCGCACGACCGGATAGAATTAATAACAAATAATAATTTTCTTCCAATCTGGAATTTGAGGCTTGTTAATCAGAATTTTACCGAATAATTCAGTATTTTCGTCATCTTCAATCGGTGCATATCCACCGGTAACTTTACTTTTGCCGAACAAATCTATTGATGAAACAGATTTGAATTCAGTAATCAAATTTTCCGAAGGCTGATTTTGAATTTTAAATCTCCTGCTTTTCATAATCATTGTTTGTTATCAATTAATTAACTGAATGCTTCAATAATTGCATTTGCGGCATTTTTCAAAGCTTGCCAGCAGGATAAATTCTTTGTATTACATTCACCACTCAGTGTTTTGACGTAGCCTGTTCCACCTTGTAATTCTGCCATCATTTCCTTGTTGATGGTTGAATTGCCGATAACACTGTTTAATTCTGAGTTCTTCCAATTCTCAATTACTTTGTTTGTTTTCATGGTTCGTTTAATATTATTTTAATTAGGTTACTTTTTACGGGGTTTCACCTTTCTCCCGAACATTCTGGCCAATATGTTTTTTTCTTTTGCTTTGCTGTATTTGATTTATAATGCAAATTAAAGCATTATAAAATTAACAACAAAATAATATAAGGATAAAATATAATAAATAATTAAATATTTTTTAAAGTGCAGTGATTGAGATAGGTAGATATTGACAATACTGGAGGAGGTATTATTGTCAATCATGCATAAGGTCAATGAATAATCATTGTCTGATCAAAGATTATTCATGGTTTACTTAAAAGAGATTAAACCGGTGATCAGGATAATCCTGTAATTCAGCAGGTGGAATTTCGTTTATTATAATGTACTCAGGGTTCAGTAACTATGATTTTTCTTAGTTCAGTTTTACTACTGTTCCCGGAATGTTGTTGGACGCAATCTTTGATTTTTTTTCTGAATTTCCAGCAGGTCATCTGGTTAAGTCCAAGTTGATCCGAATATTCATATGAAGAAATATCCTTACCTTCCATGCAAACAGTATATGCAATATAAAAAGCTTTACTTACAGGAAACTTGCAGTTGTGAAACATTGTATGTGAAGTGGCTGATTCTTCAGTTTTGCAACGGGTGCATCGCCTTGAAAAAGGAGACTTGCCTTCGCAGTAATTATCATTCCCGCACTTCCTGCATTTGAAGCCTTCTGACCATTTGATTTCAGATATAAACTTCAGGACCTTTTCATCATCATTAAAAAGCTCTTTTGCAAATTCTTTTGTCAGGTTTTTCTTCAACAGCATAATTAGTGACATGATATAAAGTGCAAATATAATGAAATTTTGTTTTAGTGATATCAATCTGATATAAATAGTGATATTATAATAATTTATATGGTGATACTATTGTAATTTAAAAATACAATTACTACTTTTGCTGAAACAAAATAAAAATCATGATAACAGACGCAATAAATCTGAGGTATTCTAAACTAAGTGAAAGCAATTGCTGTTTATCTTGTGGCGGAGCTTTTAATTATGCTGCTCCGGCAAAGGGCGAAGTTTGTGTCGATTTGGGAAGCGGTCGCGGTAATGACGTTATAAGATTGGCGGAAGAAGTAGGACCTGATGGATATGTATACGGTATTGATATTTCTGAAGGAATGGTTTCAAAAGCCAGGGCAAATATTGAAAAATTTGATGTTGAAAATGCCCGGATTATACTGGCAGAGCTTGAGGCTATTCCTTTGGACGATAACAGTGTTGATTTGGTTATTTCAAATTGCACGATTAATCATAGTACTGAAAAGCAAAAAGTCTGGAATGAGGTTTTCAGAATATTAAAAGGCGGAGGCAGGTTTGTTGTTAGTGATATTTATGCAGTTAAGAAGATTCCTGCAAAATATCGCAATGATCCACAAGCAGTTGCTGAATGTTGGGCTGGAGCTGACACTAAAGATGTATATTTAAAAATGCTTGAAAACGCCGGTTTTAAAAATATTACGATATTTGAAGAGTCTGCTCCATATGCGAAGGGTAAGTCTGTCGTTTCAAGTTTTACAATAAAAGGTCATAAGATTCCCTGATTAAATAATTATAATATGAAGAGTTTAGTTAAAAAGAGTTGTTGTGGTTCAGGCAAAACAAAAACCAAGGTGGCACAATGCTGTGCCAAGGTTTCTAAAATTGTAGCTGGCTGCCACGATTAAACAACAAGGGGAGAGGCTTTGGGTGAAATCTTACCCAAAGCCTCTTATCATAAACATAATTTCCGGAACCATAATAATATGTCAATGCAGTTATCAGCACATAATATAGTTAGTAAAATTCATGACTCTGAAGATTTTCTGATTGTGAATCCGTTATATAATTCTGCGGATATAATTTCTGAAAGTGAGTTAGCAAATTTGTCTGAAATAAGTGATCCGGATGGCATTTTTGTTAAAAATGGTTATCTGACTGACGGAGAAAAGGAGAGAAAAGCATTTAAACTGGCTTATCTGGATTTTACTGAAAAAAGAGACAGTGATGAAGTACAACTCTTTTTTGTACCTAATTATTCATGCAATTTTGCTTGCTCATATTGTTATCAGGAGGGATATGATCCGGTACAGAAACCAGTCAGTAAAGAGGTAATTGATGCATTTTTTAAATATGTAAATAATAATTTTGCCGGAAGACAGAAATATATTACTGTTTTTGGTGGCGAGCCTTTGTTACCGGGTGAATCACAGCAACAAATGATTTCTTATTTACTGGATAAAGCAGCATCTGCAAATCTTGATGTTGCCTTCGTAACTAATGGTTTCACCTTAAAATCATATATTGAGATACTAAAAAAGGCGAGAATAAGGGAGGTTCAGGTGACTCTTGATGGTACACAGGAAGTACATGATGCAAGAAGATATCTTAAAGGTAAACAGCCGACTTTTAGTATTATAGCAGAAGGTATTGATGCTTGTCTTGAAGCCGGTATAAATATTAATCTGAGAATGGTTGTTGATAAGGATAATATTGACAATCTTCCCTTAATGGCTCAGTTTGCAATAGAAAAAGGCTGGACAAAATCCGGCAGATTCAAGACTCAGATAGGGCGAAATTATGAATTGCATGTATGTAATAGTACTCCTGATAAATTGTTTGACAGAGCCTCATTGTACAGGAAAATATATGATCTTCTGATAGATTATCCGCATATCACTGAATTTTATAAACCAGCATTCTCCATTGCCAGATATATTTCTGAGAATGAGGAATTGCCTGAACCTCTTTTTGATTCCTGTCCGGGATGTAAAACAGAGTGGGCTTTTGATTATACAGGAACTATATATTCATGTACGGCAACCGTAGGTAAAAAAGGTGAGGAGTTGGGAAAATTTTATCCTGAAGTATCACTAAACGAGGATGTTATAGAAGAATGGCAAAACCGTGACATTACAACTATAGATGAATGTAAGACCTGTCAGGTAGCATTGGCTTGTGGTGGTGGATGTGCTTCGGTCGCAAAAAATAAAACCGGGAAAATTAACTCACCTGACTGCAGACCTGTTAAAGAGCTATTGTCTCTGGGCGCTGCATATTATTTTTAAGAATAATATTAATATTGTATAACAGAAAATCCTGATTAAATGCCCTGAATAGATAAATATATGGTCTTGGGTGTTATAGTCTTGATTAAAATAAACAACAAATGAAAGAAATTACTACAGCAGATTTTGAAAATGAGGTTATAAATGGCGGTAAAGTTGTATTGGATTTTTATTCCACCGAATGTCCTCCGTGCGAAGCTCTTGCACCAAAATTTGAATACTTCTCCAATCTGTACGGCGAAAAAATAAAATTTCTAAAAATTTTCAGACAGGGCAACAGGGAGCTTGCAACTGTACTCGGGGTTTCATCATCACCGACATTATTGTTTTTTGAAAACGGCAGGCTTCTTGATATGAATATCAGCGGCGGTATAAAAAAAGCAGATATTCAGGAAAGACTTGATAGTATGCTGAAACCGGAAGACGTTGAAAAAATTCATAAAAATCAGAAAGCATCCGTTTCTGAATATGATGTGGCAATACTTGGTGGTGGTCCTGCGGGTTTGACTGCCGGGATTTATCTTGGTCAGGCAAAAGTCAGGACTGTTTTGATTGATCCGGCTTTACCCGGTGGATATATGGGTATTACTCATCAGGTTTCTAATTATCCGGGGTTCCCTGAACCACAACCCGGTTTTATGCTTGCTCATTTTATGGGTGAGCAGGCAAAATCTTCAGGTATTGATATGAAGCTGGCTGTGGATGTAACTTCAGTTGATTTGGTTAAAAAAGAGATAGTTATTGACAAGCTTGAAACAATAAGGGTAAAAAAGATAATTATTGCCACAGGCACTACACCGAACACTATGAATGCACCCGGTGAAAAAGAATTCAAAGGTAAAGGTATCTCATATTGTGCAACCTGTGATGCTAAATATTTTGTCGATAAAGAAGTTACAGTTATTGGCGGTGGTAACTCAGCTGTTGAGGAGTCATTATTTATTACAAAGTTTGCTAAGAAAGTCACAATGATCCATCAGTTTGATAAACTGACTGCAAACAAGACAGCTATTGAGAATCTGGAAAAAAATGACAAGATATCGGTGATGTATGAATGTGAGCCAAGATCTTTTAAGAAAGATGGGGATAAGATGATAACTATGGTTGAGAATCTTAAGACAGGTGAAAAAATCAGTCTGGTTTCAGAAGGGGTATTTGTCTTTATTGGTTTTAAATCCAATATTGAAGTTTTGGGAAATACTCTGCCTGATTTGAATTCATGGGGTTACATTAAGGTCAATGAGGATATGTGCACGAGTTTGCCGGATGTCTATGCCATCGGTGATATCGTTGATAAAAAATACAGACAGATAACTACTGCAGTTGCAGACGGAACCATAGCAGCTATTGCTATTTCAAAAATTTTGGATACAGTAAACTAATTTTAATTTCATTGGTTATATTTATATGGTCATAAAAAATACAGATCATATGAGTAAAACTATTATATATCAATTATTTCCCAGATACTTTTCCAATAAATGCATTAATAATGTTTTAGACGGTGACCTTAAAACTAACGGATGTGGCAAACTTGATGATATTAATCAGAATGCATTAACGTATCTGAAAGGTCTCGGGGTTACACATTTGTGGCTGACAGGAATACTGGAACATGCCACTAAAACTGATTATACTGAATATGGCATTTCTAAAGATCACTCAGCAGTTGTTAAAGGAAGAGCAGGCTCACCATATGCGATCAAGGATTATTTTGACGTGGATCCTGACCTTGCTGTAATTGTCGAAAACAGGATTCAGGAATTTGAAGCTTTGATAAATCGTTGTCATGACGCAGGTTTGAAAGTAATAATTGATTTTGTTCCTAATCACCTTGCCCGTAAGTATAAATCAGATTCAGCTCCCTGTAATATACGTGATTTTGGAGCTGATGACATAATCAGCGATGAGTTTAATCCTAACAATAGTTTTTATTATTTGCAGGATGAGAGATTTGCTGCTGAGATAGACTTATATGGCGAAGAGATTGAACCATATTACGAATTTCCGGCTAAAGTCACAGGAAATGATTGCTTCACGGCTATACCTTCTGCCAATGACTGGTATGAAACCGTTAAACTGAATTATGGTGTAGATTATCAGGCAGGACGTACGACATATTTCAATCCTCCTCCTGCAACCTGGTTTAAAATGCTTGATGTCCTTACATATTGGATATGGAAAGGAGTGGATGGTTTCAGATGTGATATGGCTGAAATGGTTCCTGTTGAGTTTTGGGAATGGGTTGTCCCCCGTGTTAAAAAGGCAAAGAATGATTGCCTGTTTATAGGTGAAGTCTATAATCCTTCAAATTACAAAGAGTTTATTTATAAAGCTGGTTTTGATTATCTCTACGATAAGGCCTTCATGTATGATACGTCAAGAGCAGTAATTGAAGGCTGGAAGTCAGCTTCAGAAATAACAGGATGCTGGCAAAAAGTAAATGATATACTGCCTCATATGCTTTATTTTCTTGAAAATCATGATGAGCAAAGGATTGCTTCTTATAATTTTGCAGGGGACCCCGGTAAGGGAATTCCCGGTTTCATACTGATTTCCTGTCTTCAGTCAAATCCCCTGATGATATATAATGGTCAGGAGATTGGTGAAAAAGGAATGTATAATGAGGGTTTTAGTGGAAAAGATGGCAGAAGTACTATTTTTGATTATTGGGGCATAGAGTCGCTTGTCAGATTAAATGATGATGGCAAATGGGATGGTGGAAACCTTTTGCCGGAAGAAAAGCAAATTCTGGAGAAATATATCAGGATTTTGAAAATCTCAAAACGAATAAATAACTCTTTAAACAATCAGATGTTTGATCTGATGTATGCAAACTATGATAATGAAAAATTTGATCATGATAAACTATTTGCTTTTATAAGAGGGCACCAAAAAGAATTTTTCATTTTTGTTGTAAATTTTTCATCTGAAGATAAATATACTGAGCTTAATATTCCAAAACACGCATTTGACTGTCTTTCAATCAATGATGGCGCTTTATTTGATGTGGAGGATTTGATGATAGAAGAATCTGCTGATTTGATTATTAGTTCATTGGAGAGATTAAAGTTTAATGTTCCTGCTAATTCGGCAAAAATTCTTATGTGTGTTGAAACCGAAAGTTGATATGTTAAGAAAATATTAAAAATCATATATTGTAATTTTTTTCACATAATCAATAAAGTTTCTAACTGTTAAAACTAGTATCTTTGCAAAGTCTACGATATTTAATCCACACAATATTATGAACGATACAGGTTCTTATAAAATCTTCTCAGGTACTAACTCGCATTACCTGAGTGAAAAAATATGTGCCAGTCTCAATGTACCTCTTGGGAAAATTAATATACAGCATTTTGCTGATGGCGAGTTTTCAGTTTCATATGAGGAATCCATACGTGGAAATGTAGTTTATCTGATACAATCTACATTTCCAAATTCTGATAACCTTATGGAGCTATTGCTGATGATAGATGCAGCTAAAAGAGCTTCTGCAGCTAAAATTATTGCTGTAATCCCATATTTTGGTTGGGCAAGACAAGACAGGAAGGATAAACCAAGGGTTTCGATTGGCGCCAAACTAATAGCTGATCTTCTTTCTGTAGCAGGAATCGAAAGATTAATTACCATGGACTTACATGCCGACCAAATTCAGGGTTTCTTTAATGTTCCGGTTGATCATTTATATGCATCGACTATTTTTATACCTTATATCAAGTCATTGAACCTTGATAATCTTGTAATTGCTGCTCCTGATGTAGGTGGTTCAAAAAGAGCCAGTACTTATTCTAAATATTTGGATGTTCCTCTGGTTTTGTGCCATAAGACTCGTGAAAGGGCTAATGTGGTAAGTGAGATTAGGGTAATCGGAGATGTTAAAGATAAGAACGTTATTTTGATTGATGATTTGGTTGATACAGCCGGGACATTGACAAAAGCTGCCGGAATAATGATGAATCAGGGTGCACTTTCTGTAAGAGCTATTGCTTCACATGGCGTTTTGTCTGATCCTGCAGCACAAAGAGTTGAAGACTCAGTACTTACTGAGCTAATAATTACTGATAGTATTCCATTTTGTAAACCAAGTTCAAAAGTCAAAATACTTTCTATAGCTGATATGTTTGCTGATACAATTGAAAGAGTATTCGACCATCGCTCAATAAGCTCTCAGTATCT
>CAZCPI010000004.1:40292-44580 GCA_964500535.1 uncultured Bacteroidales bacterium | reverse complement strand
AAGTTAGCGCTGATGTAAAACTCATACCTCCACCGCATAGTCGAAGTATTCTCCAGGGAAGCTCAAGTTTATCCACCAGAGACTGTACATAATCAACCATTTCTTTGAGAGATTCATATGAATGATCCGGATGGTCTATCCTTACTATTTCAACTTTGTCAAACTGATGTAGTCTGTTAAGACCTCTGACATCTTTGCCATATGAACCGGCTTCTCTGCGGAAACATGCTGAGTATGCCGCATTTTTAACCGGCAGATCTTTTTCGTTCAGGATTACATCCCTGTATATATTAGTTACAGGTACTTCTGCAGTTGGAATCAAATAAAAATCATCCAGAGTGGCGTGATACATCTGACCTTCTTTATCGGGTAACTGACCGGTGCCGTAGCCTGAAGCTGCATTTACAACGTATGGGGGCTGGATCTCGGTATAACCGGCATCTCTTGCATTATCCAGAAAGAAATTGATAAGTGCTCTCTGAAGTCTTGCGCCTTTGCCTTTATACACGGGGAAACCAGCGCCAGTAATTTTAACACCCAGTTCAAAATCAATTAAATCGTATTTTTTAGCAAGATCCCAGTGTGGTACAGCATCTTCAGCTAATTCAGGTTCTTTGCCACCGGTTCTTTCAATCAAATTGTCTTCTGCATGTTTGCCTTTCGGAACACTTTCATGAGGCATATTTGGTAACTGGACAAGTAAATCTGACAGGCAATCTTCAGCAGATTTCATGGTTGCTTCGATTACTTTGTTGTTTTCCTTGATTTCTGCAGATTTTTGCTTTGCTTCTTCGGCTTCAGCTTTTTTGCCATCCTTCATCAGTTGACCGATGGATTTGGACAAAAGATTGAGTTCGGCAAGACTGGCATCAAGTGTCATCTGAGCAGATCGACGTCTTGCGTCGAGTTCAAGAATGTTTTCAACAATTTCCTTTGCGTTAAAGTGCTTTTTTGCCATGCCCTCAAGGACTTTTTCCTTATTTTCGGCGATGAATTTAAGTGTCAGCATATCAAATATTATATTTTTTTGTGACTGCAAATTTACATTCATTCGGATGAAATAGCAACTTAACTTTTAATTTGTTTGGCTATTGTACCAAAAATATCAGCATTAATGACATTATTTAAATTGGCAGACAGCAATCAGAATATATTTTTGTATTTTAAATGATTTATATCTGAAATTGTTTTTTGATATTTGATAAGTTGTTGATTATTAACCTTAATTATTACTCAAATGTTTTATTCTAAAGCATTTACTAATGCTGTTGTTAAATTTTTATTTTTATCACTTTTTATCATTACTTCTATCCCTACTTTTGGTCAAAGGAAGTATCAGGATTTGGACAGAGGTGTTGTAGCTGTCAGTAATGCGGTTTCATCATCGACTCCGGTATTCATAAGCTGGAGAATGTTACTGCAGGATCCTGAAGATGTGAAGTTTAATATCTATTGCAAAAAAGGTGGTACCGGTGATTACATACTTTTAAACACCGGTGGTCCTCTGGAAAAAACAAATTTTTCTACCACTTATGACAAAGTTCCTGCGAACAGTCTTGTCTGTGTCGCTCCTGTAACAAATGGTATCGAAGGTAACAAAAGCTTGCCTTTCAAATATTTATCCAGCTCTTACCGCAGTTTGTTTCTTGATTTAAGCTACGATGGTTTCCTGCCAAACTCTTCATATACATCAAAGTTTGTATGGCCTGCCGACCTGGATGGCGACGGCGAGTTTGATTATGTGGTAGACCGCCTTTCCCTTTCCGGTGGTTCTCATAAGGTTGAGGGTTATTTGCGTACAGGTCAAAGACTCTGGACTATTGATATGGGGCCTAATGTCAATATTTCAGCAGGTCATGATGATATGGTTGTAGCTTATGATATGAATTGTGATGGTAAAGCCGAGGTCGTTATAAAGAGTAGTGACGGAACACGTTTCTGGGACAGTGCTGGCAAAACCTGGGGAAAATATCTGAAAGATGCTTCGAATGGTGATACTGATAAAGACGGTATTACAGATTATTCTACTCAATCCACCAAAGTTCCGCCTCAGTACATTACTGTTGTTAACGGAATGACCGGTGCTGAAATGAACACGATTGAAATGCCTTATCCTAACGATTCATATAATCAATATACAAGATTCAGCAAGGCTAATTATATGGATGATGAATACAGTAAACTAAACGGACACATGGGTATAGTTTATCTAGATGGTGTTCATCCAAGTGTGGTTATGGAATATAAATGTCGCTGGAAAGAAGATAGCAGTGAAAAAAGTAAATTTCATTTTTATTATGTGACTGCATGGGGATACAATTTTGTTAATGGTGTTGCAACTGATTGGGTTCAGAAATATACATGGAACAGGAATTACCAGAATGCGGCTGAGTTTCATCATATCAGAGTTGCTGATGTGGATCTGGACGGAAAAGATGAAATGCTTGAGGGAGGGTATGCTATTGATGACAACGGTAGTATGTTGTTTTCAGCTATGATTTCTCATGGAGACCGTTTCAGGACAGGTGATATTAATCCTTCAAGACCCGGATTGGAAACTTTCGCTATTCAACAGAATGCTCCTGACATGCTTGGTCAGATTATGTATGATGCAAGTAATGGTAAAGCCATTAAGAAATGGTATCTGGCCGGTGTTGGAGATGTGGGTCGTGGTGAGTGTATAGATATTGACAAAAACTACAAAGGTTATGAAATGTGGTCGACTATGGGCAATATATATAATTGCGAAGGTGATGTCATTTATAAGGGAAGTGTTGACCAGCCAAAAGAAGGCATCTGGTGGGATGGTGAGCTGGATCGTGAGATTTTGTCCGCTCCTGATGGCAACGGGTATAATCCTATGGTTGTAAAATATGCCGGTAATGGTTCTTATCATTATAACCGGTTGTTGTCAATTTATTCGATAACCAATTATGGTGCTAAAACCGAATATGGTGTAAGACCAGCATTTTTTGGTGATATGATTGGAGACTGGCGCGAAGAATTGATTCTAAAAAAATCAGATGATTCTGGTCTTTATGGTTTCACAACTGATTATCCGACTGATGTCCGAATGTATTGCCTGATGCAAAATGCTTCTTACCGTATGCAGACTACCACAAAAGGATATTATCAGTCTCCTTTTCCTGATTTTTATCTGGGTTATGATATGCAGAGACCACCCCTTTCTCCATTTATTAAGGCTGATCTGGTTTGGAAATCGGGTGCAAAATGGGATCTTACTTCAACTTCTTTTACTGATTATTCTGAAACCACAAATACGGCTTTTTCAAATGGTAAATCTGTAATGTTCGATATTTCAGGAAGTAACGGCTCTCCGATCGAACTTGAAGGAAACCTCAATCCTGAAAAGCTATATATAATGACACCCATCGGACATGATTATACTTTTACGGGTCAAGGTAAGTTAACCGGAAATACGGAGGTCTGGAAATCTCTGAACGGAAGATTTATTTTAAACGGAAACCATGATTACACCGGCAAAACTTATATAACTGAAGGTACTCTCGAGATCAACGGAAGTTTAAGCAGCACGGTTGATCTAAGGGCAAAAGGTACTCTGGCAGGTAATGCGATTCTTAACGGCGGTCTGATTTCCGAGCCGGGTTTGAATTATGAAGGCGGAAGGCTTTCACCGGGTACGGTCACAAAGAAATACGGGAAAATTACCTTTAACAGCGATTTGAATCTTGAGGGTGGAATCTATCTGGAAATGAATGTTCAGACTAAAGGTGCCGGCGCTAATGATACTTTGATAGTACTGGATACTATTCAGGTCAATGGCAATGTGAATTTCTCAAAGTTAAATTATATACGCGTAGTACCTTCTGAGGAGAAACCTTTTGCAGGCAAGTATCCGCTTATGAAATGGACAGGTAGCCTGACAGGTGATATTTCAAATTTCAGTATTATGGGATTGAAAGGTTTGTCAACTGATCTTCTTATTGAAAATAATACTCTGTTTCTCATAATTAATGGTATGAGGGCTCCGAAAACCGGCGTCACGTGGACAGGTGCAGAGTCTTCAGTCTGGGATTTCAACGCTGAAAACTTTAGTATTGCAGGTGAGCCTGTGTCTTTTGTAAATGGTGATCAGGTTATTTTTAATGATGATCCTGCTGTTAAAAGCATTTCTTTAAATGATTTTGTTCAGATTTCAGGAATGACAGTGGATAATTCTGCTACAAATTACACATTTAGTGGTACAAATGGTGGAATAAGCGGTTCAGGAGGTATTACAAAAGAGGGTAGTGGCGCTCTTCGTTTA
>CAZCPI010000004.1:38864-40192 GCA_964500535.1 uncultured Bacteroidales bacterium | reverse complement strand
ATAGCTATGGGAACATGGCGTTCCACATTTGGGAATGCAGGCTCAAAACTTGAGTTGCAGGGTAGCTCAAGTGCCAATATATTCAGTAATGACAACACCTCCCAGGTGCCGGTCTTTAATTATGCTTTGGTTGTACCCGGTGGTAGTAATGCAACATTAAATGCAGGCAGGAGATGTAAGATAAACGGTACATTGACCGGCTCCGGTACATTGACTTTAACATTGCCATATGTAAGAGCAGATTTGACTGGTAATTGGTCTGGTTTCCAGGGCACATTGAATGTATCAGGTAATCAGTTCCGTTTGTGCAATTCAAATGGTTTACAGAATGCTTCTTTAAATTTGAAGGGTACCGTCTATATGGGCCATTTTGCCGAGGGCTCAGGAAGTGCTTTGTCGGGAGGATCTTCAAAAATAGGCAGTCTTGATGGTGAAGTTGGCACTTCTATTGGTAACGGTACTTACAGTGTTGGACATAATAATAAGGATGCGGTTTTCGAAGGTGTGATAAATACGGGCGTAACAATCAGCAAGTATGGTACCGGTATGTGGACTTTATCTAATGCCAACAGCTTTACTTCAAACTTCAACATCTATGCAGGTACTGTTTATTTAGGTAATACGACAGGAAGCGCAACAGGTTCTGCTCCTGTGTATGTAAGGTCCGGTTCAACTTTGGATGGTACAGGTCTGTCTTCCAGTATGATATACGTTGAGAATGGCGGAACCCTTACCGGTAGTCTTACAATTGGAGGTCCGACAACTTTAAAAACCGGGTCAACCCTTAATCCCGGCAACACAAGTTACAAGTATGCAAAGAAGATAACTGTAAACAACAATCTCACTTTGCAAACAGGTTGTCATATTAACATGAAGATTTTCGGTGGTGTATATGCATCATGCGACCAGCTGGTAGTAAAGAATGCTTTTAATCCCGGTGGTATTTTAAACATTACTGCTCCTACAAATTATCTGATATCTGAAGGGTCTGTATTCCAATTGTTTAATGCCGGTTCAATTGGAGCTACACGTTTTGACAGCATTTATCTTCCTCAGAATACCAACGTATCGGAATGGGATACAACAAAGCTGTATTCTGAAGGTAAACTTATAGCAGCAAAAGCGACTTCCCTTGAAAAACAAGGTGCTGATAAAATATTTGATATTTATCCCACCATTATTAATGGTGAAACCATACTTTCTGTCGGTTCAATTTTGGGCAAAGCACAGGTTTCAATCACTAACAATGCAGGAGTTGTGGTTTTTGAAACGGAAATAAATGCTGATGAAAAACGTACAGTTAATCTGGCTGCATTAGAACCGGGGGT
>CAZCPI010000004.1:15364-38764 GCA_964500535.1 uncultured Bacteroidales bacterium | reverse complement strand
ACTTTATTATTTAAAAGTGTTTCAATCTTTCTTCCGGATGTATCGAATATTTTCAGTCTGGCATAATCAGATTTGTCTGCAAAAAATGTCATTATTGCCTCTTCTCTAACCGGATTTAAAAAATGAAGTTTTGATTTGTTATTTTCAATAACAGGTTTATTTGTGCCGGAAATATAATTTATTGCATTAAGTTCTTTTGTCTCCGAACAAAACCTCTCACATGAGTCTGTTTCTGCTACAATTAAGATTTGATATGAACCTGAAATATTTATTTTCACGTCCCAGTTATATGGTGGATTATAAATTTTTCCCTTTGAAACCCCATTAATCAGCAGATCCAGACTGTAAAAATTATTGTTTTTTACTTTGGTTTCAACGGTGAAAAGGGAATCAACAAATACTTTTTCAGGAATAGACGATATATCGATATTTGGATTAATCTTTAGCATTTGCCCGGTGTTCCATTCCTGTTCGATAAATTTTTGATTAGTCTGGTTTGTTATTGGATAGCCGCCGACTTCGTTTTCTGAATTTATTATTTTTCCCTTTCCTTCGAGTACTTCTCTTATTATCCTTCTGTCAACTGTGTCGCGGTCCCAGGGCCTTGCCCCTGCGTTTCTTATAATATGATTTCTGACTTGTGAGGCATGAATAAGATTGATGTTAGCTGACCAGACAGGTTTATAACTGACTTTTTTGGTTTCGTCACCTGCATATTGTTGTACGTTAACACCGGATCTGTTTAAAGCTATATTATCAGAAAGATATACTTCACAAGGTCCGTTGCCAATCTTACATAATGGAATATTTCCTGTGCTCGGGCCGTATTGCAGGTGGTTGCCGATTATGGTCATCATTCCGGTTTCATGCGGATGTCCTTCCCATTCATCATTTACAAGTCCGAAACTAATAGCATTTGAACCGGGGTTATAAATGTAGTTATTAACTATTGCTCCTCTGGCTCCTCCTTTAAACAGTGGGTTTCTGTCCTTGTTACTTGCATACAGGTTTTTGATTACTGCAATTTCTGTTGCATTGTCATGTATGAGCGTACCTTTTGAATGTTCGCCTTTTGAATGCGTAGAGTTGCTTAATCCCTCGGCAATGATATTATTGCTCATCGTCAGCGTATGTGAAGTATGTTGTCTCCATTCTTCCGGTGTGTTTCCTTCGAATCGTGGTCCTGAAGCCGAACAGTTTTCATCCACGGACCAGCTTGCAGAGCAGTGGTCAATTATTGTGTTATATGAACCATTTGTCGAGAGTGCGTCGGGTTCCCAGCCTGTTGTATGTCCGGAAGCTCCTGTCCTGAATCTCAGATGTTGTAAAATAACATCATGCGTGTTTACATAAAAAGCTCCGTTAGTTATAGTAATTCCGGGGTTTGGTGCAGTCTGACCTGCTATAGTGATGTATGGTTTATTAAGGGACAGAGATTTTCCTCCCATATTTATAACTCCTCCTACTTCAAAAACTACTGTTCTTGGTTCGTCAACTGCAAGTGCTGCTGCAAGTGAGCCGGTCCCCGATGCATTGAGGTTAGTTACTCTGATTATTTTTCCGCCTTTGCCTCCCCGGGTATATGCTGCCCAGCCTTCAATGTCATAGTTGTTATAATTCTGGGAAGAAACGCTAAGTGACATTATAACTGCAATTAATGCAGAAGTGTATTTAGACATGATATTTGTATGATTTAAATAACAAATATACAGATTTTTAATTTTTTTAACCTTAAAAAATGATAACCTGCTATGTTATAAATTATATTTGAGGACTAAATGATACTATCATGAAACCGGCGATTTTGTATTTGGTACTGTTATTTGCGATTCTTCCGTTTACTACGATTAAATCGGAAAATATTTTCAAAGTTATTCCTGAAAATAATGACTCAGCATTTCGCAAGTTGTATAATTTGAAAGAGCCCTACACAATAGAGGGTTTTGAAAAATTCTTTAATGATTCGATAAAGAATTTTGGTTTCAAAGATAAGTCGTACTCCATGGATATGTCAAAGCTTAAAAATTTGCAGGGCAAAATAGATAAACCAATCGACAATATGCCTGTAATTATCCCAAGAGGCAAGTTTGAAATGCCTGTGGCTATACCTGACTCGAGTGTTAAATACTTTTTGTTAATCAAGAAACCAGATAATATTAAGCGCTAAACTAAATGCTTAATTAAGTATTTTCCTGTATAAGATTTTACGCAATTTATAAGGTCTTCAGGAGTACCTTCAAATAAGATTTCACCGCCGTTTTTGCCTCCTTCAGGTCCAAGATCGATAATCCAGTCTGCGTATTTAATTATGTCAGGATTATGTTCTATTATTATGACAGAATTGCCCTTTTTAACGAGATTATTTATGATTTTACGGAAATTATCTATGTCTGACATGTGAAGACCTGTGGTTGGTTCATCCATTATGTAGATATTTCCTTCTTTGGTAAGCTCTGTAGCAATTTTTAATCTTTGAGATTCACCTCCTGAAAGTGTACTGAGAGTTTGTCCCAGTTTTAAATAACCTAAACCTACCTGCTCAAGCGATTTCAGATGCCTTTTGATAATAGGAATATCAAAAAATTCGAGAGCCTGATTTACAGTCATTTCAAGAACTTCTGCAATATTTTTAGATTTATATGTAAGATTCAGGACTTCTGCATGATATCTTTTGCCTTCGCATTCATCACAAATCGTTTTTACTGAATCCAGAAAATGCAACTCAAAAGTAAGTATGCCTTGACCGTTGCATTTCGGGCATGCTCCTTTTGAATTAAAACTGAATAAAGAGGCATCTGCTTTGGTTTCTGCCGCAAAAGCTTTTCTGATATGATCAAAAACGCCAACATATGTCGCAATATTTGCTCTTGATGATTTACCGACAGGAGATTGATCTATCATAATCGCATCTGGATATTTTTTTGCAAAATACTCATGTATAAGACTGCTTTTACCACTTCCCGCAACTCCGGTAATACATGTTAATACGCCTTTTGGTATTCTGACACTGATATTTTTCAGATTATTTACGCTGACATTATTTAATTGAAACCAATCTGATGGCGCTCTTCTTAAGACTTCAGGTTTGATTGATTTATAAAGATATTTTCCGGTTATACTATCGGTTTCTTTGAGACCTTCGGGTAATCCGTTATAAACAAGGCTTCCGCCATTTTTTCCTGCCTCAGGTCCCAGATCAACTATCCATTCTGCTGCCTTAATTATGTCAGGATCATGCTCTACTACAAAAACGCTGTTACCTTTTTCTTTTATTTTATACAAAATGGATATAAGTTTTTCCGTGTCTCTTGGATGCAAACCTATAGATGGCTCATCAAGGATATACAATAAGTCAGTAAGGTTACAGTCAAGTTGCCTTGCCATTTTTATTCTTTGAGATTCTCCTCCCGAGAGAGTTCCAACAGCTCTTTCCAGAGATAAATAACCGACACCGATTTCTATGAGTTGTTCGAGCACAAATCGGGCTTTTCTCAGTATGGGTTCTGAGATTTCATCATGTATACCGGATATAAATTCATATACTTCAGTTAGTTCCAGTTTACATAATTCATCTATGGTCATTGATTTGATGTTTACTGATCTGGCTCTGTCATTTATCCTGGAACCCTGACATTTATCGCAAGTGTTGTAAACGAAAAATCTGGTATACGCATTTTTTTCTTCTTCTGAAACCTCATCATCTGCTCTTTCGGTAACAGCTCTTTCCAACTTTCTTGCAAGACCTTCAAATGTTCGGGTATAAGTTAGTTTTGAATCATTATCTTTTACTTTGAAGGGTTCAGAGTACAAAAGAATATTCATTTCATCATCTGAAAAATACTTCAGGGGTTTGTCAACATCAACTACAGCAATAGTTATCAACTCTTTATATAAGTAGTTGCCATGTTTATAATGCGGATGCAGTATTGCGCCTTCCCTTAATGATTTTTCTTTATCGAGAAACAAATCCAGGTCTATAGTAGCTTTTTTGCCAAGGCCATGACAATATGGGCACATACCCTCAGGATGGTTGAATGAAAAATAAAATGACGGACCGATAAATGGTTTGCCGATTCTTGAAAAAAGTAATCGGAGATATGTATTAATCTCTGTTGCAGTTCCGACAGTACTTCTCAGATTGTTTCCCATTCGTTTCTGGTCAATGACTATGGACGTTGAAAGGTTGTGTATGTCATCAACATCAGGTCTGGACAGTTTGGGCATTCTGGTTCTGGCAAATGTTGAAAAAGTTTCGATTAACTGTCTTTGGGCTTCTGTATAGATAGTATCAAACAATAATGAGGATTTTCCTGAACCTGAAACACCGGTAAAAGCTACAAATTTGCGCTTGGGAATTTCAAGCGAAATATTTTTCAGATTGTTCGTATGTGCGTTGCATACAATGATTTTGTCTTTATCAAAGTTATACATATTACAGAAAGTTTTTATGTGATTTATTTTTGCCCGTAAAAGTATTCCTGCCTTTTGGTTCTGAATTGTAAAAAACAGACAAATTGATCTGTTTAGTTTTCTTCCCTGTCAATCTCGTTACATGGATAAAGATTCAAAAAATCTGTAGGTGTCAGCCCCGAGCATAGTTTAAATTCCTTGATGAAATGAGACTGGTCATAATATCCGTATTTATAGGTCAAATCGGTCAGGTCCGGTTTTTTAGTATACTGCAACTCGTTGAATACTTCCTGAAACCTGATAAGTTTGATAATTTGTTTTGGTGTTTTGCCAAGATATGATGAAAACTTTCTTTCAAGTGTTTTTGATGTAACAGAGAGATTTTCAGATAATATTGCAGATGTCATCCTGCCTTTTGATTTTTTTATCAAATCAACGCCGGTTCTTAATAGTTTTTCGTCATTTGATGTAACGGTTGTGAATTTACTTATAAGAAAGTCTTCAACCACTTTAACTTTTTCTTCTATCGAAGATAAAGTCCCCATTTTTTGTTCAATGGTTCTGATTTCACATGAATAAATATCTGACAATGAAACATGTATGTCTTCAATTTCAGTAAGTGGAAACCGGAAAAAATGACAAGCTCCGTACGTTTTGAATGTAACTGCAAAGACTCCGGTATTACCATTTGTAGTTACATCCATCCATTTTGTACTCATTCCGCTTAAAATGCAGGAAGGCTGAATAATCTTCGGTTTCTCAGGAGATTCCATTATAAAGGGCTTTCCGTAATGAAACATTATCTGAATATTTCCGGTAGGTATAACTCTTTCTGTCATATCTTCTTCAATGCCATCAGATTCCATAATCCAGTAGTATCTGATGTATTCTTTTAATATTCCGTTTGGAAGAATTATCCTGAAATGCATTTTATTATTATAATGTAATTATCAGCAGGATGAGAAACAAAAGTTTGTATTACCATTGGTATTACAAAGATAAGCTAAAAGTTTTTATATATTTGAACTCTGAAAATCACAGTGTTCCAAATAATGATGTTAATAAAAATCCGATTACTATAAACCCATTTATTAATTTCTGCAAGAAGTAAATATTTACTAATGAAACGATTATTCTTCATATATTTTATATCACTGTTTTCTGTCAGTGTTTTTCCAGATAATAACGCCGGTTTTATGACTGGCGCTGATATATCATGGGTGCAGCAACAGGAAGACAAAGGGATGACTTTTTCTGACAATGGCATTAAAAAAGATGTTTTACAGATACTTAAGGATAACAATTTCAACTGGATCAGATTAAGGTTATTTGTGAATCCTAAAGCTGACAGTGGCTATTCAAAAGAAGGTTATTGCGATCTTGAACACACTCTGAAGATGGCAAAAAGGATTAAGGATGCAGGGATGAAATTTTTGCTTGATTTTCATTACAGCGATAACTGGGCTGATCCTGGTAAACAATATACTCCGGCTTCATGGTCTGGACTTGACGTAAAAGGCCTGGAAAAGAAGATATTTGAATACACAAAGTCTGTTCTGGATACTTTCAGGACTGAAGGACTGACTCCGGACATGGTTCAGATTGGAAATGAAATTAATCATGGCATGGTTTGGCCTGCAGGTAAGAATGATGTAACTTTTGAATACTTCGGCAGATTATTGAGAATTGCTTCTATGGCAGTAAGGAAGTCTGATCCCGGTATTAAAATTATGATACATATAGCTTGTGGTGGTCAGAATCAGGAATCTGTTTTATTTTTTGACAATGTTTTAAGCAGCGAGGTGGCATTTGATGTTATAGGTCAGTCATATTATCCAAAATGGCATGGTACATTGTATGATTTGATGAATAATCTTACAGACCTGATCTTAAGGTACGATAAACCCGTTGTGGTTGTTGAATATCAGGATTACAGGAAAGAAGTTAATGATATTGTAAAGGATTTACCTGCCGGTAAGGGTTTAGGTACATTTATCTGGGAAGCAACATCTTCTCATTGGGGCGGACTATTTGATGCACAGGGCAAAACAACTGAAAATATGTTGATATATAAAAATTTGTTTAATGTAATTAATACCTCAAAATGAAGAAAGAAATGAAAGGAGGCACCCCAAGTGGCGCTGTTTATGGATTAGGACTTATCGGAGCAGCAGTATATTTTATCGGGCATGCTGCAACATTTTGGGCCGGCGTTTTGGGCTTTTTGAAAGCTATAGTATGGCCTGCATTTCTTGTTTATGAAGCCATGAAAAAACTTGGAATGTAAATAAGTTAGTGTTCGTAATTTTACTTTTCAGGCAGAGCTTCTTTAACTGCTGCTTTGAAGATGTTGTATGACCATGTTGCACCGGTGATCGCATCAATTTTGTCAGGATCCTGGCTTTTTAAGAGCTTTCCCGGGTATGTTTGAATACCTTTCCAGTCATTACGGCATTGTTGTACATACAAATCGTTGCCTTTGTAATATTTTTCATATGCAGCACCGAAGTCTTCGTGTTTACCTGAATCTCTGACCACGAAGTCAACACTGATTATTTTATTTTTTTCAACAACGATCTTTACTTTCCCATAAAATTCTTCTTCAGTATAGATAGATTGGGAAGAACCTGTATAAATACCGTCATTAAGTTTATCCTTTGATGAAAAAGACATCAATGCCAGTAAAACAAACACCGTTGGAAATACGTATTTAATCTTCATGTCCAAAAGGCTTTACAGAATTATTTATATTTTTGTGTCAAATATAAAAAAAATACCATGAAGAGATACTTTCCTTTGTTGATGTTACTTTTCTTTACAGCACATAACTTTTCAAATGCACAAATAAGAACAAAATATAATTTCAATCCTGACTGGAGATTACTGATAGGAGATGATTCTATCGCTAAAAATGTCTCTTATATCGATACCACATGGCAAAAGGTAAATTTACCTTATGCTTTTAATGAAAATGAAGCTTTTAAGGTCCCGATTGATCAGCATACAGGTAGAGTAGTCTGGTACAGGAAAACTTTTTTTGTTCCAGCCAAACATAAAGGACAAAAGGTTTTTATTGAATTTGAAGGCGCCAGGCAGGCTGCAGAAGTCTGGATCAATGGTCATTGGGTTGGCTTGCATGAAGATGGTGTGATGGCTTTTGGTTACGATATTTCAGATTACGTATTGTTTGGTAAGAAACCAAATGTTATTGCTGTAAGAACAGACAATTCCTGGGATTACAAGGAAAGGGCAACAGGAACAACTTATCAATGGAATAACAAAAATTTCAATGCCAATTATGGTGGACTAAGTAAAAATGTTTATCTGCATTTTACTAATAAACTTTATCAAACGCTGCCTCTTTATTCAAATTTGAAAACTAAAGGAGTTTATGTGTATGCTTCAAACATGGATGTTTCTGCCAGAATCGCAACTGTAAATGTGGAAGCTGAAGTCCGGAACGAATATGATAAAACCCAAAATTTCAAACTTGAGGCTTTCCTGAGAGACAATGACAAACTCATGATAAGAGAATTTCAGTCAGATGAAGTAGCTATAGGCCCCGGTGAAACCAAAACTGTCAAGGCAACAGCGACTGTGAAAAATATTAATTTCTGGAGTTGGGGCTATGGATATCTGTACGAATTGACTACCAGGTTGAGTGTCGGCAAGAAGATTGAAGATATTGTAAAGACTAAAACCGGTTTCAGAAAGACTGAATTTGCCAACGGTATGTTCAGACTCAATGACAGAGTTCTTCAGCTAAAAGGTTATGCTCAAAGGACAAGTAATGAATGGCCGGGAGTGGGCATGTCTGTACCTGCATGGTTAAGTGATTACAGTAACAATCTTATGGTGCAGAGCAATGGAAATCTTGTAAGATGGATGCACGTTACTCCATGGAAACAGGATATAGAATCTTGTGACAGAGTTGGATTAATTCAGGCGATGCCTGCCGGGGATGCTGAAGCCGATTCTAAGGGTCGTCAGTGGGAGCATAGGAAAGAGTTGATGAGAGATGCCATTATTTATAACAGAAATAATGCAAGTATTATTTTTTATGAATGTGGCAACGAGAGTATAAGTGAGGAACACATGGCTGAAATGAAAGCCATCAGAGATGAATTCGATCCTAAAGGAGGCAGAGCTATCGGTTCACGTGAAATGCTGGACAGCAAGATTGCTGAATATGGTGGAGAAATGCTTTATATCAATAAGAGTGCATCTAAACCTGTATGGGCAATGGAATATTGTCGTGATGAGGCTTTAAGAATGTACTGGGATGATAAGTCATATCCTTTTCATAAACATGGTGATGGTCCTCTTTATCGTAATCAGGATGCATCTGCATATAATCAGAATCAGGATTTATTTGCAATGGAGACTGTTGTCAGATGGTATGATTACTGGCGTGAACGTCCGGGAACTGGTAAAAGAGTCAGCTCAGGCGGCACAAGCATTATTTTCTCTGATTCCAACACTCATTTCCGTGGTGCTGAAAACTACAGGCGCAGTGGCAAGGTTGATGCAATGAGAATACCGAAGGATGCTTATTTTGCACATCAGGTTATGTGGGACGGTTGGGTAGATGTTGAGAATTACCGTACACATATTGTTGGTCACTGGAATTATGACAAGGGTGTAGTTAAAAATGTTTATGTGGTTTCATCAGGAGATAAAGTGGAATTATTCCTGAATGATAAGAGCCTTGGATTTGGTGAACAGTCAAGCCGCTTCTGGTTTACTTTTAAAGATATATCTTTTGAACCCGGAATACTTAAAGCCGTAAGCTATGACGAAAAAGGTAATAATCTTGGTCAGGATGTACTGCTGACCGTCGGTGAACCAAAGTCTTTAAAACTGACTCTGTTTGACAATCCGGGAGTGGGTTTGACAGCTGATGGTTCAGATATGGTGATGGTTGAAGTTGAGGTTATTGACGCTGTAGGAAACAGATGCCCTCTTGCTAATAACCTTGTTAATTTTGAAGTTTCCGGTCCGGTAGAATATATTGGCGGAATAGCAAAAGGCGAAAATAATTATTCAGGTTCGACTAAGTTGCCTGTTGAGGCAGGTGTAAACAGAGTACTGCTCAGATCAAAACGTGATGCCGGGAATATAAAAATTATAGCCCGTACTGAAGGATTAACACCGGATACACTGGACTTTGCTTCAGCTGCTTTTGAAGTCACAGGAGGTTTATCAACAAAAATTCAGGCTAACAGTCTTTATTCAAATCTCGGCAGAGGCGCTACACCAAATGCTCCATCATATAAGGTTTCAAGGATACCTGTAACTGTTACTGGAATTAAGGCTGGTCATAACGAAAATGAAGCATTCAAAACGATTGATGATAATGAGCTAACAGAATGGCGTAATAATGGAAGACGTTCAACCGGCTGGCTTGAATACACTCTTGTCCGCAATTCGGAACTGAGTGAAATCTGCATGAAACTGACCGGATGGAGAAACCGTTCCTACAGCTTAAGAGTATTATCTGATAATGGAACTGTTTTATGGGAAGGTTTGACTCCTAAATCACTGGGATATGTTACTTTACCTTTGAAAACCGGAGTTTTAACCAAAACTGTAAAAGTAGAACTGATTGGTGCCGGTGAACAAAAGGATGCATATTCTGCTATAGTTGAGGTTGAGAAAGGTAAGGATCTGGATTTGTTTGATAAATCCAATCCAAATAATGGTGATCCAAAAGACGAACTAAGGATAGTTGAAATAGAGTTTTATGTGAAACCGGTTGACAGGAACCTGTAATCATTTGATACTTCTCAAACCAGACAATGCTGCATTATCGTTGGGCTTCAGTGTTAATGCATGGTTGAAGTATTTTTTAGCTTCTGCAGATTTTCCCATCTGCAGTTTGGTCCATGCAAGCATTATGACTGAATCATAATCCAGAGGATAAAGCTCGTAAATTTTCAAAAAAAGCTTTTCGGCTTCCTGATAAAGTTTTCTGTTATAGTAAATTACTCCCAGCCAGTAACTTGCAACAGTATTTTTTGGATCTATCCTCAATATCTGTATGTACTGATCTTTGACTTTATCCCAGTTTTCCATTGCGCTTAATGGCTTTACGCATCCGAATTTTGCCTCAATTGAGTTTGGTTTCAACTTTATGGCGTTTTGGTAATACCTGAGTGATTCGGTATAGTTTTTTGCCAGGTAATATAACCAGCCAAGTCTCAGGTTTACAAAATAATCGTTACTTACGTATACTCTTTTCAACTCGCTGATAGAGTTTGAGTAACTTCCTGTTTTTTCATAATCATAACTTTTATAGAACGCCTTTTGCCAATCGGTTTGTGTCTGGCAAATCATGATTGTCGAAAAAAGTATCGTTGAAATTAAAAGTGCTGACTTCTTCATATGGTTTAAAACTTATATATGAGACCGCTTGAAACGGAGTTCTGGATGTAATTATTGAGCAAATATATGTTTTGTTTTTTTTCAATCGAGTAATTGGCAAATATATTAACATGTTTATTCATGTAGAAGTATAACGATAATCCGGTTTTTAAACTTGTCGGATCAAAGGAGTTATATACGTACATGCCATTCATTTCTGCAAAATTTGATAAATCGCCAAAGGTTGCTGAAGCTTCCAGCCAAAACTTTTTAAATAATGAAAGACCTGCTGAATGTGAAGAAACAAACCAGCTGTCATAATTATCCTTCATATAGTATATTGAGTTCCAGATATATATATTATTTCTGCCGGGTAGCCCTGTTCCCAGGTTCAAACCAATCTGATATGTTTTATTAAAGCTGGTTGAATATAGCGAGGCGCTTGAAGAAATATTAAACCTGTTTAGCTTGTAACGTATTTTGGTAAAAAACAAATGCCCGGGATATTTTAATGTATCATTGCTTTCAGTCATCTCATTTAGTACAAGATCCCATGTTTGTGTATCAAAGTTTGTCATTATAAAATGATATCCAATGTCGAAACCAAATTTCGGGCCAACGGATTTGCTTATCAGGGCATAATATTCAAACTGACTGATTATTGATCTGTATTCATTGTATTCGTCAGCATAACCAGCATTCTGAGAGTATTTTGAAAATGCCTGATAAAGGTTCCATGAATAGTTTAAACGGGTATTAAATCCGATTTTCAGATAATCAGGATCTGATCTGTTAGTCTGATTGTTCCATTTATGATTGTATTCCAGATCAGCAAAACTTACAGGAACAAAGGGTTTTAAACCAATAATTTTCTGAGTTTCCTCAGGCAAATTTCTTGCATGAAACAGGGCGTAGGAATGTTCTCCAATATTTGATGCTGCATAGTAGAGATACAGATTTGTTATCTCATCATACTTATCAAATTTGTATGCATTTTCATAATGCTTTAAAGATTCCTGATAATCTCCTTTCTGAAAATATGCATAGCCTAATCTTTGTCTTAAATACTTAAAATCAATTTCATTTTTGAAGGCTTCCCTGCCTGTAACAATAAGGCTGTCCCAGTTGCCTCTCAGATAAAGTCCGTATGTTACACTATCTGCATATTGATAAGTCATTTCCTGTGATCTGGAAACTAATGGCATTATCAATAGTAATATTGTCATATATTTTCGCATGTGGCTTCAATTTTCTTTTTATGACTTTCAAAAACAAAACCGGTTATTCCGCTTTCATTAATCATAATATTGCTTTTGGAAACTCTGATCTTTTTTTCTTTCTTTTTGATTGAAATCTCAGATATAAATTTGAATCCTTTACTGAAGTATTCATCGCTTTTAATATCGTATGTTACAGATATTTTATTAAAAAATGGAGCTATAAAATCATTCAGCCAGTTTTCAAATCTGTAAACACTTATCATGTCCGAAGGAATTGTATCACTGACTTCGCTCATTTCATTGTCGAAACTTATTTTATATGCTGATAAGTAAAAATGATAAAGCAGGGATTTTCTGTTGCCATAAAATGCTGTGAAGTAAAACATTGAATTATCTGCTATGAAATAAGCAATCGCACCATTTTCTCTGCACCGGAGATATTTATAATTATAAGCATCAGTAAATGAATCCCAGTGTTCGATTATTTCAATGCCCTTTTCATTATTTGATTTACATCTTAAAGTCGATTCCGGTACGAAATTAAATGCATTGAATAATGATTGTTGAGTGTTGAAACCGGAAACTATACTACCCTCAACCGGCACTTTAAACTGTTGTAATTGCTTTGCTCCGTTAACTCTGACATTATAATATGAAACAGGGTATTCGATAGTCCGGCTACCAACGACAGGAGAGGACTGTATTTGTAAATGCAGATGAGGCTCAGGAGATCTGCCTGAATTTCCGCATAAAGCAATAATTTCACCTTGTTTTACAAATGAGCCTTTGGCAACTTTAAAAGAATTTTTCTTTAAATGTGACAATTGTGAATATACGCCGGGTAAATGTCTTATAACTATACTATTACCCCAATTGTTAGTGGTATTTACCGTGCCAATATCATTATCTTCCAACCCGTCGCAAATATCCTCCACATATCCGTCAGCGGGAGCGAGGATTGGTTTCTCGTAACAATAGTAATCGCTGCATTTTAATCCTGTAGACCTGAATGATTTTCCGTTTTCGTCCACAATGTTGAAATCCAACGCTTTACCCCATTCATTTTTGTGAGTGTGTTTGCCGTCATATCCCTGATAAACACTCCATTCTCCCCAGAATGGCAGATAAACAGGCAAATATATGAATCTCTCATATCTGTATTTGTCATTTTGATAGGCATAAAGGTTCTTTTCCGGTGAATAGTATTGAACTTTTGTAGTTATCAGCCCCTTCTCTGATTTCCTTTGAAACATGAAATACAGGAAAAGGATAGTCGTTATGGCAAATGGCAAAGAAAAAACAGGCAGTTGTGACAATCCGAATAATCCGGTTAAAAATAGAACGAGTATGCAGGTTAAAGGTATAAGAATCATCGACCATAAATAAGATGATACAGATGGTATCATATAAAAACCACCTATTGCAAAAGTTATCATCATATAATTGGCTCCGATATTGTAATAGTTAATCATACCGATTTCAGGGCCTGAAAGCAGCGTCAATAAATATGCCGGGATGAAACCGATAACTGACAGCGTGAACATTATTCTTGATGAAAATAGTAATGCAATAGCAATCAGGATGCCTGTATAAACATTGCTTTGGAAAAACACCGAGCTTAATGATCTGAAATAAGTGTCAGTCAAATGCAGAAAAGAAAATTCTGATGGTGTTGCCTGATGTAATGCCTGATTTGAGTAATTAATAGACTGCCAGAAAAGATCATTGTTTACAAGTCCGAGATTATTAAAAAAAGGCAATGGCAGTATTATTATCCAAAACGCAATAACAAATGGAATGCTTATAAACGGAAGGTTGTATTTGAATAACCACCCGGCCATAACAACCGAAAACAGTAATGACATGAAAGATGCAACAATCAGCAAAATAAAGCAAACAAGTCCCGGTGCGAAAAAGGAACCTATCGCAAGACCTGTCAGAAGTGCATTGTAACTAAGGATACCACTTTTTATCTGAAATTTGTCAAACTTAAGTGCACTTGCAATAACTATTGCTGTCAATACTGAAACCAAACCGCAGATGCCGGCAAAAGGATTCAGAAAAGTAGCTGCAATCAATGCCAGTCCAAACAATTTGTTGTCAAGAAAGAATATTACCGAATAACTGTTTATCAAAGCCGGTATTACAGATTCTTTCGTGTATTCTTTATTTAAGATGTTCAGGTACATTTTCAACAGATTCAATATATTCAAGAGTTTCTTTATTTCTGATTACATGTACCTGATTGGTTTCATCAATAAGTACAACATTAGGTCTGAGAGTTATAAATTGCATCCACTGGGTCATATTATACGCGCCAACCCTGTGTACCACAACATTGTCTCCCTTTTCAAGGAGTGGCATAACGATGCTTTCCCTTACAATATCGATATTCATGCATAAAGGACCATATAAAACCATTTCTTCCGTTTGGTCTCCTGTTTTTTGAGCAGGACTTACCTTGTGCTCATACCAGAATGAAGTGAAAAGGGAGTTGATGCCAAAATCAAGGATTGTAGCTCTGCGTCCGTCGGAAAGCCTTTTTGTGGCCAGAACCGTGCCCAGGAGATATCCGGCATCATCAATAAGAGCCCTTCCGCTTTCAATTATCAATAATGGCAATTCTTCCTTTTTGAAACCATACCCGAGTATTACATCGGTAATCGCATCAGCAAAGGAATCAAGAGATGGCACAGTATCAATTCCGGGCAAATAGGCACCCTTTAAAGTATTTGTAGAAGGAAATCCCCCGCCAATATCTATATAATCCATTATTTTACCATACCTTTCTTTAACGCTCCAAACCAGTTCGCACAAATTTTTTGCGGCAATTGTATATGCAGAAGCTGCAAGCATAAATGTACCTATATGGCAATGTATCCCGACAAGATTAAGATTTGGAGAATTCATGACCCTTGTTATTGCATTCCACGCTTGTCCATTTTCATAGTTGAAACCAAACCGATCCCATTTAGGGTAAATCCCGGTATCCATATTGACTCTTATCGCGACTTTTGGCTTAATGCCGGTTTCTTCACTCAAACGGATTAAAGTGTATAATTCATCATAATGGTCAATATGAATCAATGAGTTATTATTTGAAGCAACAATAAGATCATCATCTGTTTTATAAGGACCATTAAATATAATTTTGTTGCCAGGTACACCATTACCGAGTGCTTTGTCATATTCAAATCGTGAAACCACTTCCGCCCATGATCCTTCCTTATGGAAAATCCTGCAAACTGAATCAAGATAATTAGTCTTATATGACCAGGCAAACTGCACTTTTGGATATCTGGTGTTAAATATCCTGGATGCATTCTGATAATTACGTCTTATTTGCTTTTCAGAAATCACAAACAAAGGTGACCCGAAGTCCTTCAGTAAACCTTTAACAGATACACTTTCAATATGGGTAACCGGCGAATTTTCAGTTTTAGTGCCAAATTTATTCATCAGACCGGTATTCATTTTTCTGATTGTAGGTCGTTCGTATCTTATCTTTTCCATTTGATTCTCAAATTGATTTTACAAAAGCATATTTATAATTCTCCGCTGCCTGAAATTTTTTGAAATTCCTTAATGTCTGTTATCAGATCCCAGGAATATCTGACGAATATTTTCCCCACTTCATAATCTTTCATAATCTCAACAGGCACGCCCATTGCCATTTTTACCAATGCAGCGGGTTGATTTTGACCTGCAGCCGCAGTCAGATATATCCAGGCAGGAAAACGTGGATTAATTTCCATTATATAAGGTTTACCATCATTTGACAGCATTACCTCAAGTTCGCAACCGCCTCTCCATTTTGTACCTTTTATAAACTTTTCAGCAAGATCTATAAGAGAATCATCTTCAATAGTGATACCTGACCATGCCTTGCCTTTGTCGGTAATGTAAAGCTTCCTCATAGGTATAACACTGATTGTGTTTCCTCTACCATCTCCCAAAGCTGCAATGTTTATCTCTGTACCTTTTATGAATTCCTGTAGTATTATTGGTAATCCCCATTTGGCATTCAATTTGTGAAAAGCCTTTTCTGTATCCTCAAAAGAATTACAGATATATGCATCATAAAATTTTCCTTTTACAACAACAGGGTATTCTATTTCCTTTTCCAGATTTCTTAGTTCAATCAAATCCCGGATAACCCTGTCTTCAGGAACGTAGAAACCAAATTTCTTACCAAAGTCGCCCAGGTTAAGTTTTTGTCTGGATTCGAATTGCTCTTTTTCAGGCAAGAATGTACGAATTCCCATTTTCAAAAGTATATCCCTGATCTTCATAAAATTAAACAGTTCGGCATCGAAATTTGGTATAATCAGGTCAAGATTTTCTTTCTCATGAATATATTCCAGCCTTTCCAAAAGACTATCGCTTCCCCCGGACGGATATGGTATCTGATATGTCTTGTCTATAAGATCATGCATGTATAAACCCGGTTCAAGCGCCTCATAGGAAAGTCCGATTATCTTTACATCAAAATCATTGCAATCACGGATAGCACGTATCACAGCCACCCCGGGCCCCGGGCTGTCAATAGCATTCAGACCTGTTACTCCAATGACAAGCTTTTTCATTCGTTAATTTTTTATTTTTACACTAATGTTGTATGGAACACCACTTGCCTGCTCTCCCCCTGATTTGGATGTTTTGTTTAAGCATGCTCATTTAATCAGTCAATAATATTATATTCCTTCAGTACAGTCGAAAATTCGTCAAGGTCACGCTCGAAGATTTTCTTGTCAACATCGTATATTGAGTACATAATATCAATAATTTCCTGGGATGTTGATCCTTTTTTCAACAGGTTGATTATTTCACAACCGATTTTATTAGTCGAAAATGAATCGCCTGTGGATGGATTAAATAAAAATCCCTCTTCACTAATCGCTATGTTCTTTTTTATCCTCATATGCTTATTTTTACTTTTTCCTCACCTGTATCAATTAAAAAAATACCGTTCCCGGGCAATGTAATTGATATATTTGAATCTTTTATAACCCTTCTGTAAATCAATTTTCCGTTTATTCTGAATATTCTCAGATTATTCCCGTTTTTCAAACCATCCAAATAGAGAGTATTATTTATAGATCGGATCTTATAATCAGATTTATAAACCTCAGGTAAAAATGTACTAAAGTCAGATTCATAAATATTCGAAAAGCTTTCCCAATACGGCGCGTTTTTATAAAGCACCGAGCTATTTAGCGGGACAATCAATTTACAGACAGCCTTATCTATAGAATCCAGAAAGTAGTAGTCAATAACCGGTGGTGAAACCAATCCAATCTTAAATTCAGTAATTGAAGTACATCCGCTGAAACAACCATATCCAAGTTTTAAAGCATTATCAGGTATCATTACTTTTTTTAACGAGTTGCAATAGACAAAAGCGTAATCTCCGATTCCTTCCAGTTTTGCCGGAAAATTTACTTCAGTTAATTTATCACATCCATAAAATGATGACTCTCCGATAAATATGACTGACCCGGGTAACTCAATAATGCCGGTTTTGCTCGCCGGGCATATATAAATGGTATCTTTCAGTTTACTTGTAAGGATGCCGTCAATGGATGAAAAGTAATTGTTGGTTTCAGCAACATTAAAACCATCTATTGTATTGCACCCGAAAAAAGCATATTTACCAATATACTCCAGTCCTGCAGGTAGAGTTATATCACCGGTGATTGACGAGCAAAAACCAAAAGCACACGGATCAATATATTTAGTGGTTTCAGGTATGGTCATATTCCCTTGCTTTGAAACCGGACAAACTATCAGCCTGTCCTTTGAATTGCTCATTAACATACCGTTTTCTGCAGTAAAATACATATTTGAAGGATCTGCATCATAATCGGTAATATTCTTACAATTGTAAAAACTATAATACCCAATCTGGTTAACATTAGCGGGTATAGTCATTTTTCCCGAGATTCCAGTACAATTATAAAACGCATGACTCCCTATTACTCTGACTGAAGGTGGTATTGTAAAACTTCCTTTTTTTGCACCCGGACATATAAAAAGAGTATCGAGGTTCTTGCTTAACAGTAATCCGTTTAAAGATGAAAACTTCTGATTATTAACATTTACACTGAAATTTTGCAAGCTGTCGCTTTCAAAAAAACAATATGCTCCCAATCCTGAAAGTGAAGAAGGTATCGTAACAGTTCCTGTTATTTTATCACAATAGCTGAATGCGCCGTCTTCAAGTATGGCAACTGATTCAGGAAGTGTCAGGTTTCCTGTAATGCCTGAACAATTACAAAATGCATAAGAACCAATCGATATTACTGAAGAAGGAATAGTGACAGAATTGACAGAGTAGCAATTTTCAAATGCAGAGTCATGAATCCTTTTTACAGTATTTGGGATAGCGTATACCCCGGCTTTATTATTTGGGCATAGGAAAAGAGTATCCTGATTTTTGCTTAATAAAATACCATTGTTGCTTGAATATCTGGTGTTTGATGATGAAACCGAAAATGCGGTAAGTGAATGACAACCATAAAAAGCAAATTTGGATATGTATTTTACTGTCGAAGGTATGGATAATTGCCCTGTAAGATTCCAGCAATAATAAAATGCAAGATCGCCAATTACACTTGTTTTAGATGGTAGTTTTACGCTTTTAAGGGTAGTCTTGTATGTATCCAGGTAAGGATTATAAAAAGAATAAGCCGGCAACTCGTTAGCTTGATATAAAGTATCACTACCTGTAATCGTGCCTTTTTCTCCTTTGTAAGATACAATTGTGGATCCTGTGAGATCAAGTGTTTCAACGATTTTTAAATTATCCCTGATAAATGCAATATCTCTTGAATCAATATTGCCTGTGACAGTAAGACTCTTTATGGTCTTTTTTTCAGTATCTGATACGTAGTTAACCAGAGTCCCTGGAGATAAAACCTGAACAGCCTTTGTACTTTGAGCGAAAATTTCAATGCAAAGTGACAAAAAGAGCAATGTTAACCATAAATATCTCATAGTTACAGATAATCAAGGTTTTATAATGGTTTTCAAATATTTCTGAAATGATGCTTTGTATAACTCTCCGATTGGAACTAACAAGCCATTTTCCAGCTGAATTCCGTTTTTTTCTATGGCTTTGATTTTTGAGAGATTTATAATAAAAGAGCGGTGTACCCTTAGAAAACTGTTAACCGGAAGTAATAATTCAAAATCTTTAAGTCTTGTAAGCGATTGTATAACTTCATTTCCGGACATATTTATTTTTATATATTCATTAGCACTTTCAACGAACAGAATGTCGCTGATTTTAATTCTCGAAATTTTGTTTTCGGATTTTACAAACAAATATTCTTCGCCGGATTGTTTTTCTTTGTCTTCAGGATTAAATCTTTCATATAGTGATTTGACCTTAGTGGCTGATTTAAGAAATCCTGCATAGTCCAGTGGTTTAAGTAAATAATCAATAGCATCAGCTTTATATCCTTCCAAAGCGTATTCACCGTATGCTGTAACAATAACCACCAAAGGCTTTTTATCCAGAGATTTCAAAAAATCCAGGCCGTTCAAATCCGGCATATTAATGTCTACAAACATCAGGTCTATATCACTGCTTTCCAGTATTACCATAGCTTCAAAAGGACTATTACACAGTGAAACACATTCCAGAAAAGGAGTCTGCCCAATATATTTGCCCATCTGCTGTAATGCCAGGGGTTCGTCATCAATAGCTATACATTTTATCTTCATAATCAGGTATTAACGAGTTATTCTGTAGCCTCTTGTTTATCTTTTTGTAAAATGTTCCTGATCAATCTTTCATTCCAGGCCGGAAGAGATAAATCTACCAGAAATTCTTTTTTGTCTTCAGTTACTTTCAGGCAATAATTTTCCTGATATAAAAGCTCCAGACTTTTTTTAACATTTGCAAGACCAATTCCGGAGTAGTTGTCATCTTTGGTTTTTTTATGAATACTATTCCTGATTGAAAAATGCATAATACCATCTTTGATATCAAGATCAAATGATATGTAAGATTTTTCATTATAACTTACACCATGTTTGAATGCATTTTCCAGAAAAGTAATAATGATCATTGGTGCTATCTGTATGTCCGGTATCTTCTCAGGAATATTAATATTCAGTTCGATGTTGTTGGAAAATCTGAGTTTCATCAATGAAAAATAACTTTTAATGAATTCAATTTCTTTTAAAAGAGAGGTCTGACCTTTACCTGTATCATAAAGCATATATCTCATTAATGTTGATAATCTTATTATTGCATCTTTTGCCATATTCGAGTTAATATCCACCAATGCGTATATGTTATTGAGAGTATTCATAAGAAAATGTGGACTAACCTGATTTCTGAGCATAATAAGTTCGTTTTTCAGCTGTTGTTGTTCGATTTCTTTAACCCTTTTATCTTCACTGATCCATCTGGTAAATAACTTTAATGATGAACTTGCTATAATAATAAGGATGGATACCAGAAAATTGTTCAGAAGTATAGTATTATTTGAAGACTGCAGTATGTTAGAATCAGGTCTGAAACCTTTAGGCAGAGGCATTCCTGAGCTTAACTCCATCGGGATATCAGGGCTGATTTCCATAGGAGGCATACCTGCATTCAGTTTCGCATTATAGTTAATGTAAAAGTAGACAAAGGCATAAATTATTGACGAACAAATCAATATACATGATGTAAAGTATATGGCATATTTCTTTTTAAAAAGTAAAGACGGTACAAGAACGTAGACATTAGCAATAAATATCAGAAGGAAGGCTGTTAAAATAATCCAGTCAGAATGAACATTTTCCCAAAAAATAGTCCCGTAAAGATGATTATAATATACAGGCACAGCAAAAACAAAAAACCAGATAAGCAGGTATATTAGTAGTTCAATAAACCATAATTTTTTGTAAGATAAGAGGTCTGCTTTTATTTCATTCATAAAACCGGGATTCATTGATAAAATAGTACTTTACTACAAATTTAAATTTTAAAACGATATTTTGTTTTTAAATTTAAAAGCCGGGTCAGAGAAACGTCTGACCCGGCTTTCAGAAATAACCTTTCAATTACTTTTTTCCTGTACTATTACCATTTTTACCTTTATTGCCAAAACCATAGTTTTTAGTACTGTTTACATTTGTACTGTCGCTTTTTGAAGAATTTCCACCTTTGTAACCTCTGCCTTTTACTGCAGTACTGTCGCTTCCTGTGGTGCCACCATTATGAATCCCGGATCCTTTAACATATGTGCTGTCACTACCTCCGGCATTTCCACCTTTGTAGCCTCTGCCTTTCACTGCAGTACTGTCGCTTTCTGTAGTTCCTCCGTTTTTATGTCCTCTGTTTTTAACTGAAGTACTATCACTGGTAGCATTATTTTTACCATAACGGTTGTTATTTTTTACAGTCGTACTGTCATTATTACCATTTCCATCATATTTACCGTATGCATAATGGTTTCCGTTGTTGCCTTTATTATAGCTCTTACCTTGTTCATTATCTGTTGTTACGATTTTATTATACTCTTCAACTGTCAGATATACAGGAGTATACTTTATTCCAAGATAGTTAAGCTGCTTATCAAATGCTCTCAGATGATTTCTGGATCCACTTAACAGGTTTTCAAGTACAATCAAAAGATTCGTATTTGTGGTAGAGCTCAAAATGGATTTAATGTCAGCAATATCCATTTCTTCTATCAATGCGCTTATAGAAAGAGCATTGATTAATGATGAATCACCTTTTAAAACCATTTCATCGTATAATGCCTGAATTTTGATATCACTGAATTTCCCGGCTTCAGCAATAATAGTATCCGGTAAATTGTATAGTTTCAACAGACTTACAACAGCTTTAAGATGAGTATCTTCTGCTTTTGAAATGTGTTTAAATGGTTGTTTTCCCCATTTTGCATTAAATGCAGCATAAACATCTCTGGCAAGTTTTTCTTCTTCTTTCATTTTTAGTAATGATGAAAGATCTGCATCTGATAATGAAATTGAGTCATTAAATACACATGGAAGGCTATCGGTAAGGAAGGTAGTTGCATCTTCAGTAGCAGACAGTAATGTAACAGTACCGGTAGATGATGCAAGACTGGTCTCTTCGAGCATTTCCATGTCGTTACTCAGGAAATCATCATTACATGAGGATGTCAGGATTGCAGTAGCAAACAGTGACATAATACTTAGTGTGGTAAAGATTTTTGTTTTCATAAACGTAGTTTTTATTGTTTTCTTTAGTTATTGCCATTTATCACAAAACAAAAATATTTGAAACATTGTAAACAAAAATCTGAATCAGTATAAACCCCTTTTGAATAAGTGAAAATTAAATATCAGGGTTAATTCAGGGCAAATCCTGGCATTAAATAAAAAAAAATTACAAAAAATACACTATGAAAGGAAAAAAAGTGTAATATTGTGTTTTGGAAATTAATAAAGCTTAATTAAATGACTAACTCTGGAAAAAGACAAAAAAAGTATACAGATAAGGCAATGGAAGTATTCAAACATGATGGTTTAAGACTGTCTCTTGATGAATTGTCAGGTAAAATGGGCATTACAAAGAAAACTCTTTACAATCATTTCGAATCAAAAGAGATCTTGCTTTGCCAATGTGTTATGTCTATGATGGATGATATGAAGATGCGCATTGGTGAAATAATGGAAAGTAGTGAAAATCCTGTTTTCAGCCTCAGGAATGCTTTTGTTGAAGTTGACAACTATTTTAGCAGCCTTTCACCAATATTTTTCTATGATATGCGTAAGATGTATCCTGAATATGCCTGTACAGAACATGCAACAGGGTTTGGTTTCTTCAATATTTATGTATTGGAATATCTGAAAAAGGGAGTGTCTGAAGGTTATTTCAGAGATGATATTGACGTAGAGATGGTTAGTGATTATCTGTCTTATACTTCTTTTTCATATTATTTCAATAAACTGATTGAAAACAACAGCTCTGAAACCAAGGATTTTTTCAGCAGGATTATTGAGTTTAATCTGAGAGCAATGGTTTCTGAAAAAGGTAGTAACGTTTTAAAAATTAAATAAATTAGTTCATATGAAGCACATCAGGATTTTACTATTATTTATGTTGGTCCCGATCAATATGATTTGGGCAGAACAAAATTTAAATCTTCAGACTTGCCTTAATCAGGCTCTGGAGAACAATCACAATCTCAAAAAGTCTCTTTTGGACAGAGAAAAAAGTCTTCAGGCGAAAAAGGAAATTGTCGGAGCTTTGCTTCCACAAATAAGTGCAAGTGCAAATCTTACTGACAATATCAAAAAGACAAAATTTATAATGCCTAATTTCCTGAAATACTTTCTTCCTGCTGAGATGTTAGGTGGTTATACTGTTGATTATCTTGAGATTGAAATGGGCATGACTTATACTTCCCAGGTAGGA
>CAZCPI010000004.1:0-15264 GCA_964500535.1 uncultured Bacteroidales bacterium | reverse complement strand
TTGTTGATGAAGCAAAAGAATATGACTGATTTACAGATTAAATCTGTTATATATGAGTCTTTGCCTGTAATAACTTTCACAATGAATTATAATTACAATTTTTATAATAATGAGTTTTCATTTAAGGGCGATACTTTCTCAAAATTCCCCGGTTCAATGGCTATGCTTAATCTTAAAGTCCCGGTTTTCGGTGGATTCTCAAGATCGGCTAAGTTGAAACAGGCAAAAATAGAACAGAAAAAAGTTCAGGAAGATGCAAGTATGTTACAACAATCATTAAGTATGGCATATCTGAATACAAATCTTAAACTCGAAGAAAGCAGGAAGACCATTAATCTACAAAAGGAAAACCTGAAGCTGGCTCAGGATGTGTTTGATGTGACTCAGACAAACTTTCAGCAGGGGATTGCATCAATGTCTGATGTTTTGAATGCGAATTCATCACTTATTCAATCTCAGGCCAATTATGCTGATGCTCTGAATAATTATATGAAATCATACATTGATTTAAAAAAATCAAACGGAACAATTCGTGAATTAGTAGAAAACAAATAATAATAAATAATAACTTATGAAAAAGGCTGTTACAATATCAGTAATTGTAGTAATTATAGCTGCAATAGTGTTGATTTTATTATTGAATAAGAAATCGACTCAGGCAAAAACAGAATTAGCGTCTCAGGTGACAAATACTATTTCTGTACAAATGGAGGAAGTCAAATCAACTTCTTATAATATGGGCTTTTCATCAAATGGCATGCTGGAGCCAAACCGCGAATTGTCTTTTGTTTCGGATGTTGCCGGTCGTGTGGTTGAAATACTTGCGAATGAAGGAGATTACGTTAGCAAAGGTTCAGTTGTTATAAAGGTGGACGATGAAATGCTAAAAGCAGATTTTGAAGCCAGTGAAGCTGCATATAAATCACTTAAAACAGATTTTGAGAGATTCTCAAACGTTAGTGAAAAAGGAGGGGTCAGTGCTCAGCAACTTGATAATATACGTACACAATTGACGGCAGCTCATAGCAGATATATTTCAAGCAAGCGCCGTTTATCAGATGCTACTGTGAAATCTCCAATATCTGGAGTTATTAATAACAGATATGTGGAAATCGGGACTTACCTCAATCCGGGTGCAAGATTATATGATATTATCGATGAGTCTGTACTCAAACTAACTGTAAATGTTACAGAACGTCAGGTTCTTGAGCTTAAAAAAGGCCTGCCTGTCTCAATTGTATGTTCAACTTTCCCTGGTGAAACCTTTTCAGGGAAAATCAGTTTTATAGGTGTGAAGGCAGACAGATCACTTAACTATCCGGTTGAAATAACTATTAACAGTAAAGAAGGAAAGAATCTGAAGTCAGGTATGTATGTTACTGCAAACTTTAGTTTCAATTCAGATGTCGAAGGTATTCTGATACCGAGAAGTGCTGTAAGCGGTAGCGTGAAAAATGCAAATGTATTTGTAGTTGAAAACGGCAAAGCTGTGAAGAAACCTGTCGTTCTTGGTAATCCTGTAAATAAAAATATTGAAGTAATAAGCGGCTTGCAAGTCGGGGATAGCATAATAACCGGTGGCCTGATTAATGTTGCTGACGGAGTTGAGGTTCAAAACAAAAAATAAATAGAATAAGATGAAGATTGCTGAAATATCAATCAAACGGCCCATCTATGTGATAGTGCTGTTTCTTGTTTTGACTATACTGGGATATCTGAGTTATCGTAGCCTGAGTGCTGAATTAATGCCGAAATTCACCCCTCCGATGGTTAATGTTCAGATTATTTATCCCGGTGCTTCTCCTACTGAAGTAGAAAATAACCTGACCAGAAAGGTTGAAGATGCGCTTTCAGGTATGGAAGGTATTGACAAAATTCAGTCATGGTCATTTGAAGGTATGTCAATGTTATTTGTATCATTTAATTATGGTGTTGATATTGACAGATCCATGACCCTTGCCCAAAATCTGTTGAGTGCCAAGATGTCAGAATTGCCAAAGGAAATACTTACTCCAATGTTGTCAAAGATAACAATTGACGATAAGGCAGTTATGTCGTTATCTGCAACTTCAAACCTTGAAGCGACTGCATTTTACGATCTTATGGATAAAAGGATTATACCTGAACTATCCCGTATAAAGGGAGCTGCAAAGATTTCAATGATTGGCGGACAATCCCGCGAAATACAGATTAATCTTGATCAGGAAAAGATGAGAGCGTATGGTGTTGCCCCGATTGCTATACAGGGAGCACTGAGAGGTGCTAATCTTGACTTCCCGACAGGTAGTTTGAAAAATCCTGAATCAAGTACTTCTGTTCGCCTTTCCGGGAAATTTAAAAATCTGGATGAAATCAGAAATCTTGTATTGATGACAACTCCAACAGGGTCCCAGATACGTATGAAGGATGTTGCTGAAATAACAGATGCATTAAAAGACCAGACAAAAATCGCCCGTGTTAATGGTGAGGATGCCATTATCGTAAATATGCTGAAACAGGCCGATGCAAATGCTATTGATCTTAGTGACAATGTCAGGACTACAATGAAAATGCTTGAAAAAGAATATGCTGATCAGGGTTTGAAGCTATCTGTTGCTCAGGATTCAACTGAGTTTACAAGAAGTTCAATAAATTCAGTATTGATAGATTTACTTCTGGCTATCATATTTGTTTCTCTTGTTATGTTGTTTTTCCTGCATAATTTCAGAAATGCATTGATTGTAATGGTCGTAGTGCCGGTTTCACTTGTAGCAACTTTTATTGGAATGTATGTACTGGGTTTCACTTTAAACCTGATGTCATTATTGGGACTCTCTCTGGTAATCGGTGTACTTGTAGATGATGCTATTGTTGTCATTGAAAATGTATACCGACATATGGAAATGGGTAAGAATGCCGTCAGGGCGACCTGGGATGCAATAAAAGAAATTGGTTTCACTGTATTGACGGTGACTATTGTTCTTGTTGTCGTGTTCCTGCCTATAGCATTGACCAATACATTGGTTTCAGATATTTTAAGACAATTTGCCGTAGTAGTAGTTATATCAACTTTGTTCAGCTTGTTGGCGGCATTGACATTAGTGCCAATGTTGACGTCAAGATTTGGAAATATCCAAAAACCGGATGGAAGCAATTTCTTTCAGAAAATTCTTCTGGGTTTCGAAAAAGGTGTTGATTCTTTTACTCAATGGATTTCAAACTTACTTAAATGGTCATTATTTCATAAAAGATGGGTGGGCATCGTTGTGATTGTGGTTTCATTTTTAGTATTAAGTCTTTTTCCATTGGGCTTTATCGGTTTTGAGTTTCTGCCGGAGGTAGACAGGGGAGAGTTTATAGTACAGTTGGAAATGCCAAAGGATATATCTATTGAACAATCAAATGCTCTTGTAAGAAAAGCTGAAAACTGGTTCAGGGCGAAACCTGAAGTAGTCGATGTGGTAACTTTGATTGGTGCGACAAGTGACAATACTCAAAGCACCCAGGGTACTCCTTATCTTGCTGAACTTAATGTTAAGCTGGTTCCGGCAAATAAAAGGAAAGAAAGTACAAAATTATATATATCAAAACTTAATCAGCCTCTGACTGATTATCTTCTAAATGCTAAAGTTCGTATTTTTAGTGTAAGTCTAACCGGTACAGCTAATAAGGCAGCTGTTGAGTATGTCATTTCAGGTCCGAATGCAGATTCAGTCAGTATTTTTGCCGAGCAGGCTCTTGATGTAATGCGTAAGATTCCCGGCACTCTTCAGCAAAGCCTTTCAGTTGAAAATGGTATGCCCGAGATTGATGTTGTGGTTGATCGGGATAAAATGTCAGCTTTAGGTCTCGGACTTGATAATGTTGGTCTGACTATGCAGATGAACTTTCAGGGTAATAGCACGATGAAGTACACTGAAGGTAATTACGAGTATGATATAAATATCCGTTCTGATAAAGCTTTCAGGCAACAGGCAGAAGATGTTGAAAACCTGATTTTTATAAATAACAAAGGTGATGTTGTTAAACTTTCTCAGTTTGCAGATGTCAGACTCGGTACAGGTCCAAACAAGCTCGAACGTTATAACAGAAATAGTTCTGTTACGATAAGAACTCAGGTACTTGGTGTTGCGGCCGGTACGGTTTCAGATAAATTTCTTGCAGGGGTAAGTCAGTTAAAAATGCCAAAGGGTGTGAAAATTGATGCTACCGGAGATGTTAAGAGCATGTCTGATTCAATGAGTGTACTTACTGTAGCTATTTTACTTTCATTGATTCTTATGTATTTATCGATGGTGGTTTTATATAATAACTGGAAGGATCCACTTGTCGTAATGTTTTCAATACCATTGTCTGTTATAGGAGCATTTCTGGCTTTGGCCTTAACAAATACATCCATGAGTATTTATGGAATGTTGGGTTTGGTGATGCTTATCGGACTTGTCGGAAAAAATGCTATTTTGCTTGTAGACTTTGCAAATGATGCCATAAAAGAAGGTAAAGAGATTAATGAGGCTCTTATTCAAGCAGTTAAAATCAGAACCAGACCTATTCTAATGACTGCACTGTCGGTTATAGTAGGTATGTTACCTGTAGCTTTAAATAAAGGTGCCGGTGCTGAATTAAAGAATGGATTAGCCTGGGTAATAATAGGGGGAATGGCTTTCTCTACATTCCTGACTTTAATTGTGGTACCTGTGGTTTATAAGATATTTCATTCCGGTAAAAATAAAAAAGAAAAGTCTGATATTGAAAAGCTGATGTACGAATGATTTAAATAATTAGTTGAAGTGTTAATGGAGCTGTCCTGATAATTTTTTATCTTCGGGACAGCTTTATTTTTTGAAAGAATTTTGTCTGATTAACATTTTGTTATTCAGATAACGTTAATTTTGCAGAAACCTGCAAAAACAAAATAATTTTCATGGAAAACAGAGATACTGACTTATTGGTACGAAAAAAGAACAGAATTGAAGTAGTTGATGCATTAAGAGGTTTTGCGATTATGTCGATTATGCTTTTACATAATCTTGAGCATTTTGATTTTTATTATCTCCCTCCCCAATTACCTGAATGGATGAAGGCACTTGATGCCCGCATTTTTGAAACCATTGGTTTTTTGTTTTCCGGTAAGTCATATGCCATCTTTGCGTTATTATTCGGATTTACTTTTTATCTGATGGATAAAAAACAACTGGATAACGGTAAAGATTTCAGATTGAGATTTTTATGGAGGCTTTTCCTTTTATTGATTTTTGGTTTGTTGAATACTGTTTTCTATCAGGGAGATATCTTAAACATGTATGCATTGATGGGGCTTGCGATTTTGCCTGTTTGCAGGCTAAAAGACAAAACTGTTCTGATTATTGCCGTAATATTAATTATACAACCATATTTCATTGGGCAGTTTATCTATGGTCTGATGAATCCTGATTTGCTTGTTAAAGATCCTTCATGGTACAAATATTTTCATCTGTCAAGCCTTACTCAGGGTGGTGATTCATTTTTGGAAATGGTCAAAGGTAATTTTACAAATGGGAAAATTGCAGTGTATGCCTGGAGTTGGGATAAAGGCAGGTTTTTTCAGGCTCCGGCACTGTTTATGCTGGGAATGCTCATCGGCAGAAAGGGCTTATTTATAGAGTCTGACAAGAGCATAAAGTTTTGGAAAACTGTTTTGAACATTTCCATTGTAGTTTCTGTTTTCTTTTTGTTCTTTTTAGATGATATTATAAATCTGTTGAAATATGATTATGCCAGGAAGTACTCTGGTTTGGTTTTGGATTCATGGTATAACCTTTCTTTAATGTTTGTCTGGGTTTCAGGATTTATATTATTATTTAAAAAGAATTTTTTTCATAGAATATTAAGTAAGCTGGTACCATTCGGTCGTATGAGTCTGACAAATTATATCATGCAGTCGATTTTAGGTGCTTTTATTTATTATGGATTTTCTTTAGGATTATATAGATATACCGGAGCTACGTATTCGTTACTTATAGGCATAATCTTGTTTTTGTTACAATTATCTTTATGCAAATGGTGGTTGAAATCTCATAAACAAGGGCCTTTGGAATTCTTATGGCATAAAGGGACCTGGATTTGATAAAAGAGTTTCGCGTTTTAATTAAGTTTAAAAAAAATCATTTGATGGAAATTACGGTTTATTCAATATTATACTTAACAGGTGCAATTTTTTGTTTTACCCTTGCCTATATTTCATATATAAGAAGGAAAGTTTCCGGGGCATTCGAACTTATGTTATTGCTGCTATCAGTTGGAGTATGGGTTTTTTGTTTATTCTTTGAAGTCTCTGCTGTTGAAAAAACAACTAAAATTTTTTGGTCAAAAATGTCATATATTGGTGTTACTACTGCACCTGTAATGTTTATGTTTTTTATTTTAAAATTTTGTGGTTTTGATGTCTTCAAAACCCGTTTACAGAAATTATTTATATACATCATTCCTGCTATCACTTTTTTTCTTGCATTAACTAACGAAAAGCATAATCTTATCTGGACCGGTTATTCGGAAATATCAGAAAAAACCAATCTGATGGTTTATGAGCATGGTTTCTGGTTCTGGATTGGATATGTAGTATTCAGCTATTGCATTCTGGCGGTTTCCACTTTTTATATGTTATTTTTTCTGGTCAGTAATAAAAATAAGTTCAGATCGCAGGCGTTTTTGGTTTTTGTCGCAACTGTTTTCCCATTAGTGGGTAGTGTTTTATATATTACAGATCTTAATCCGGTACCTGGTCTTGATTTGGCTGCAATGTTAATGATAATCAGTCTGGTTTTATTTACTGTTGGTTTTCTCAAAAAGTATCTTTTGAATCTTGTGCCATTGGCTCGTCAGACAATACTGGAAACTATTTCAGACGGAATACTAGCTCTGGATAAGTATGACAGAATACTGGATATTAATTCTAATGCATTAAACATTCTGGAAATAAGTGAGAACCGTATTCTTGGTATGGAATTATCTCATATTGCTACTAAAAACCAGAGATTGCTTGATGCAATTTTATCAGATTCGAGCCCGGTTTTACTTGGTACAAACGTAAAAGGTAAAACCTTTAGCTTTAAAATAATTAAGGAACCAGTCAAAAATGACCCTGAAAACCGGATAATAATTATACGTGACATATCTGAATTGGTTGAAAATCAAAAAAGAATTCTGGCTGACGAATATGAAGCCCGTAAAATGCACAGATTATTACGGATTATGACAGATAACTTTAATCTAATGATCTGGGCTAAAGATCTTGAGAAGAAATATATTTTTTCTAATAAAGCTTTAAATGACAAGATACTTAAAACTATAGACCCTGATGAGTCTTATGGTATGTCAACATTTTATTTTTATGAAAGAAGAATTTTGATGAATCCTGAGATTAAAAAGGATCTGAAATTTATGATGAAGGATGAAAAAATGGATGATATTGTTTTGAAAAGCAAGAAACCGGTTACATACGAAGAGGAGATTTTAATTGAAGGAGAGAAAATGATTTACTTCATAAGTAAGTTGCCAATGTTTGATGAGGATGGAGAGGTAATTGGTGTTGTTGGAAGTGCCCGCGATATTACTTTCCAAAAAGAAGCTGAAAAGAAACTTATTGATGCCAAGCTTAAAGCCGAGGAAAATGACAGGCAGAAATCTGACTTTCTGTCAAATATGAGTCATGAAATAAGGACGCCTATGAATAGCATTTTAGGTTTTATCTCATTACTTGATGATGATACGCTAACCGAAGCTGAAAAGAAGAATTTTCTTTCCATAGCCAGAAGGAGTGGAGAGCTATTATTGAATACTATCAATGATATTATTGACATATCCAAAATTGAATCCGGTAAAATGAAAGTAAATTTTGCAGAGTTTGAAGTAAACGATTTAATTGATTATCTGAATTCGTTTTTTTCACAGGAAGCTGAAATCAAGAATTTACAGTTTTTATCTCCTACAATAATCGATTATTCTAAATCTTTGATTCTTACTGACAAAGAAAAAATTTATTCTATTACAACAAACCTGATAAATAATGCGATTAAATATACAAGAGAAGGATTTGTTGAATACAGGATTGATATTAATGATGATTGGTTAAACCTGGCAGTCATTGACAGCGGAATAGGAATTGCAGAAGAAAGAATGAAATTTATTTTTGACAGATTCAGTATATCGAGTCGTTCGATAGAGGGAAAATATAAGAGTACAGGACTTGGATTGTCAATTACAAAAGCTTATTGCGAAATGCTTGGAGGTGAAATTTTCTGTGAAAGTAAAGTCGACGTAGGTAGTACATTCTCAGTAAAAATACCAGTTAAGCAAATCAAAAGAGATATTACAACTTAATACTTGGAATAAGTTGTAAAAATTTCTGTTTCCTATTGAAAAAGTGTTTATTTTTGTGTCTTAGTATAATTAGAAAAAAAATGAAGAAAAATATCATTAATAATGTTTGGTGGGTTGGCAAAAACCACTGGGACTTAAGAGAGTTTCATGGTTCGGAATTCAAGACAGAAAAAGGATCTTCTTATAATTCATATTTGATACTTGAAGATAAGATTGGTTTGATAGATACTGTTTATGAACCATTCTCAAATGATTTTGTAAAAAATCTTTCAAGAGAGGTGGATATTAAAAAAATTGATTTTATTGTTGTAAATCATGCAGAGCCGGATCATAGTGGAGCTTTGGCTTCATTACTTGAAATAATACCTGAAGTTCCGGTGTATTGTACTGAAAACGGAATAAAATCATTAACAGGTCTGTACCACAAAAGCAGCTGGAATCTCGTTCCTGTAAAAACCGGTGACAGAATTAAGGTTTCGGAAGGCAAAGAGCTTGTTTTCATACAAGCACCCATGATTCACTGGCCTGACAGTATGTTTTGCTATTTAACCGGTGATAATATCCTCTTTAGTAATGATGCTTTTGGTCAGCATTATTGTTCTGAATTACTCTTTAATGATTTAGTGGATCAGGGTGAGTTGTGGGCTGAAGCTATGAAGTATTATGCTAATATCATAACTCCTTTCAGCCATCTTGTTTCCAGGAAACTTGAAGAAATTAAGGATATGAATCTGAAAATTGATTTTATTTGTACCAGTCATGGTGTATGTTGGAGAGATAATCCGTCACAAATACTGGAAAAATATGCTGAGTATGCATCAGGATACGCAGAGAATCAGATTTCGATAATTTATGATACGATGTATCATGGTACTTCAACTATTGCAGAAAATATTGTTATTGGTATTTCTGAAGCTGATCCAAATGTAAATGTAAAGCTTTTCAGTGCATCAAATACTGATATAAGTGACCTTATAACTGAAATTTTTAAATCAAAAGCTATAATGATTGGTTCACCAACAGTTCATAATGGTGTCCTTTATACTATAGCCGGATTGATGGAGTTTGTGAATGGAATGAAGTTTAAAAATAAAAAAGCTTCAAGTTTTGGCACTTATGGTTGGAGAGATCTTTCTTCTAAAGTTATATATAATGGCCTTAAAGAAGCGGGCTTTGAAATGATTATGGAGCCTATCAGTGCCAACTGGAGACCTGACGAACACTTGCAGGATCAGTGCAGGGAGTTTGGTCATAAATTTGCGGAATTAACCAAATAGTCATCATAAAATATACTTGTGGAGGATATTTATAATCTCCTGAATGTTTAAACAAACAACCCCCGAAATCCGGAAAAGGATTATCGGGGGTTGTTTACATAATCAATGATTAATTATCTTCTCCTTCTTCTGGATTTTATTTTTTTTACCACCTTTTTGACTATTGAAGAATCCGAAAGCAGAGAAATACTGTCTTTTACGGCGGTTATGTCAGGTTTAATGATGCTGTCAAGAGGAACCGGAGATTGATCTTCCTTAAACAAGTAAACCATAATATCCTTTCTTCTTTCTTTGGGCTGTACATCGATTTCTTTTATTTGCCCATTTTCGACCTTGCCTTCTATTGTTGTATTGTAAGGTGCATGAAGTTTAAAAGTAACATCCCAATCCAGTGGCCATGCCGGAAACAGGTTTATAGTCGTACTATCGGTTTGTATGAGCATTTCCTGTAATCCTATCATACCGGAACCACCCCAGTTATGATCAGGAACCCAGTCATGACCCGGTCCCCACCAAGTTGGAAACCTTCTCTTGGAATTCTCTAGTTTTTTTAATGTGATTTCTGAAGCTTCATCAGTCAATCCAAGTCTGGCGCAAAAAATATTGTCCTGGTGCCAGCTTTGGAAATGCTTTTGTTCAGGTCTTTCAATACCATATTTCCATGTATTTATTGCTATATCAAGGCCTGGTTTCCCTATACCGTATATTCCATATGGAAATACAGGATATAGTTGAGGAATTTCTGTGTTATTAATCCTTTCAAACGATTTTGCCGGAGCAATAACCTTATGTCCGTTCATTTCTCTGAAACTGATAGGAGGGATCCTCTCACTCATTTCTAAACAGAATTTTTTTAATTCCGGTTTCAGATAAGTGCTATCCAGCGTTAAGACTCTTCCCAGAACTGTTTTTAAAGCAGCAATCGTACTGACCGGATTGTTAGCTACTTTATATGTTTCGCATGCAGTGCCAGGATAAATTACAAGGTTTCCTTCATAATCAAGAGCCTTGGTTGTCCTTTTCTTACTTAAATACTGATAGTGTTCGTCATAAAATTTAAGGCAACTTTCGATTAAAGGCATATACTTAGAAATATCTTCACCGTTAAATCTGTTTAAATCGAGGATCATAAGGCAAAATTCAAAAACAGTATCCCATTGATATTCAACCCAATCATTATACTCTACTCCCGGGTCATAATCTTTTGGTCTGTTCCAGCCATATTCATAAGCAACCGGCAATCCGAAATTTTCGATTTGTTCAGTAAAAGAAGCTCCTTTGTGTCCCCAGTAAACTTCAGTTCTTAATTCTGCATTTCTAAGACTTCTCAGATAAAAATCAAATTGAGATTTCATCATTTCAAAATCACCACTCTTAAGCATAGGCCAGTAAACAAGTCTTTGATTTTGAGCAGTAAAACTTCCACCACCCCATCTTCTGAAATCAGGGCTTAATTCTTTTTTTGAATCAATGTATTGCGGATCAAATGTGAATAAACCGCCATTAAATTTTGTTGGATATTTTCCAAATGCATTACAACCTAACTGATACCTGAATATCTGATAGTTTCTTCCGGCTTGCCAAATCCTCGAAGTAGGATCCTGTTTTTGTTCGTTTAATCTTATATAACTTCTCGACCAGAAATTATCCCACCAATCAAGAGTTTCCTTCCTTGATCCTTTTTCATTCTGAGATACATTTTTCATTGTACCGGCTAATCCGGCATCCCAGTCTTCAAGTCTTTCTACATTATCAGTATGCAGAATCATTTCAATCTGATGCTTTGAAGAAGGTTTACGACTAATAAGTCTCCAGCCTCTGAAATTAGTACTGGCATACCTGCCATCTATTTCTCCGTCAGGAATAAAATTTCGTCCTTTTACTATACCCCCAAAAACCAGATTCTTTAATGGATTCCACATCTGGTCCTTGACTACATCCAGACCCTGTTGTTGAACAACCATATCAAAAGCTGTCTCTGTATTTCTGTTTTGGTGATAAAAAAGTATTGCACTACTACTCAGGAATGTTACATCATCCTTTTTTTGAATTGCTTTTGACTTTGAACCTATCCACGATCTGCAGACTTCTTTTTCATCATTTGACAACTCTTTATCTTTTTGTCTCCAGTTTTCATACGTAACAATAGCCGTGGTCTTAATTGTACTTTCTATGTCTAAGTGTATCACAGGTCTGAAAACATCAACCCAGATACTAACAGTTGATTTCAGGAAATCTTTGGATCCTGTAATTTCCACATAGCCTTCTTTTAGCTTTAGTTCCTGTTTAAAGGAATCTCCATCTGTAAATGGATTGGGATTAAGATTGAGTCTTATTCTTCCGAGTTTTGGGAAACCATTTGTTTCATCAAATGTTCCACTTCTGGCTATATACATTAAGATATCGCCATTCTCAACCCATACATTAAGTCCGATATCTCCTCCGCCACATGGCATACTTTGCTCGGAATCCGTACCCGGGCTATCCCATACGATGTTATATGGCTTTAGCCAGGCATTTTCAGCCGATATATTTAATGTAGCATTGAAAACCAGTAATGTAGTGAGTATGCAAAATCTTTTTAAGTTGTAGTATGTCATTGTAATTGTATTTATTTGAAGCCTTTAACAGCAAACAGCGGGTAACATCCGGCTCCGTATGGAAAAATCTTTTTGCGTTAACACACATGCGAATATGCAGTGAAAGTGCGCCGATATTCAAAGGTAACAATTACGGGTATAAAACAAAAAATGCCGCATTAAACATGCAGCATTTTTTAGATTTTTTATAATTGATATATCAATTTTCGAAAGGTACTACAGAAACATATGATCTGTCATCTTTTTTGCGACGGAAACAAACTGTACCGTTAACCAAAGCAAATAATGTATGATCTTTACCAATACCTACATTTTCTCCCGGATGATGTACTGTACCACGCTGACGAACAAGTATATTTCCTGCTAAAACGGCTTCACCACCGAATTTTTTTACGCCCAATCGCTTGCTTTCTGATTCGCGGCCGTTCTTCGAACTACCGACTCCTTTTTTATGTGCCATTGTTCTTTATTTTAAGGGATTAAGCAATAATTTCATTGATTTTAATTTCAGTCAGGCATTGACGGTGGCCGTTAAGCTTCCTGTAACCTTTTCTGCGTTTTTTCTTGAATATCAGAACTTTCTCACCCTTGAGATGTGAAAGTACTTCACAAACTACTTTTGCTCCTTCAACTGTCGGTGTGCCAACTTTAATTGTGCCATCAGCGTCAATTAAAAAAACATTTTCAAATTCCACAACAGAACCACGTTCTGCTTCTAAACGATGAACGAACAGCTTTTTTCCGGCTTCTGCCTTGAACTGTTGTCCTGCGATTTCTACAATTGCGTACATGTGTAACTAACTGTTTATTAAGTTATCTCCGGTGGGTGGGATGCCATTTGGCAGCGCCTCTTGATTTTACCCTTCACGAATCGAGGTGCAAAAGTATGCAAAATCAATGTGATATGCAAAAAAATATCACTCTTTTTATAATTTGTTGGCTGATAAATATCTTTCAGCTTCAATCGCAGCAGCACAACCACTACCGGCAGATGTTACAGCTTGTCTGTAATGAGGATCCGCTACATCACCGGCAGCAAATACTCCCGGTATATTAGTTCTCGGAGTACCCGGAATTGTTACGATATAACCGGTTTCATCTGTCTCAAGATATTTACTGAAAATATCCGAATTAGGTTTATGACCAATTGCTAAAAAGAAACCGTCTATCTCAATATCGACTGTGGTTTCATCAGGCTGACCACGTCTTTTAACCAGATGAGCACCTTCAACACCGTTTGTACCAAAAAGTCCAATAGTTTCATGCTCAAATAAAACTGTGACATTTGGTGTATTCATTACTCTTTCCTGCATTATTTTAGAAGCCCTTAAAAAGGGTTTGCGAACAATCAGGTATACCTGTGAAGCCAACCCGGCAAGATATGTTGCCTCCTCACAAGCAGTATCTCCGCCACCGACTACTGCCACTTTCTTTTTACGATAAAAGAAACCATCGCAGGTAGCACATGCGGATACACCCATACCTGCATATTTAGCTTCATCAGGTAGCCCAAGGTATTTGGCTGAAGCACCGGTTGCAATAATCAAAGTATCGCAGGTGATAGTTTTTTCACCATCAATAATTACTTTATAAGGTGCTGAAGATAAGTCAGAAGCTGTCGCAACTCCCCACCTTGAATCACAGCCGAATCTGGTTGCCTGTTTTTTTAAATCCTCCATCATTTCATTTCCCGAAATGCCATCGGGATAGCCGGGGAAATTCTCAATCTCGGTGGTTGTTGTCAACTGACCTCCCGGTTGCATACCTTCATATAATACAGGATTAAGATTTGCCCTGCCGGCATAAATTGCAGCTGTATAACCTGCAGGCCCTGAGCCTATTATTAGACATCTTACGTGCTCGTTATCACTCTTCATATGTTGTTTTTATAAAATTATCTCAAATCAATTACGTCAAGATTGGGGTACTCATTCTGAGGAAAACTAAAATACTTATCAGGGTAGGATTGCCCAGTTACATAACTGGTAATATCAATCGTTGAGCCCGATCTATCCTTGTTTGTTATGATTATTTTGACAGGTCTCAGTGAAACTTTGTCAAAAGAAGCATCAATACTCAGAAGCGTAGAATATTTCTGAGAAGGTACAAGTTGAATTTTAATCACACTTTTACCACCTTCATTTTTTTCACCGGAATATTTACTGTTATATCCATGTTTATAAAGCTGAAATACATTGACAGGATTAATCATAAGTAATTCATCTTCTGTCGGATTACTTAAATTGACTTCTTTGGTATCTGTAAGATAAACCCACTGGTTTTTACCGTCAAACCATGTAATCATTTCCTTCACTTCAAGTCTGAATCTGGAACCTTTAAGTTTAATCGTTCCGTTAATAACATTGTCAATTCTCCCACCTGTTCCCAAAGTTTTCAGTGTGAAACCGGCTTTAACTCCACCTGCATTATTGAAAGCAGCAGAAGCTTTCTCAAGAACAGCGATAGCTTTAGGGTCATTTTTGGAATTTATGACGTTTTTATTTACAGTTTGTTTGGGTTTCTGTACATTTATTTTCTGAGCACTTGCATTAAAAAAAACAAGGCTGAATATTGCTGTTATGATTATCAGAAAATTCTTCATTTATGCGATAATATTTTAAATCATTTTGAGATTTGGTCAGAACAAAAATATGGTGTTTGTCTGATTACGGGCATTTTTATTTTAATCTTGATAATATATTTTCCAGTTGATACTCATCTTCGACCAGTACCTGTCTTGCTTTGCTGCCTTCATTTGGTCCGATAATGCCGGCGGCTTCTAATTGGTCAATTATTCTGCCGGCTCTGTTATATCCCAAAGAAAGCTTCCTTTGTACAAGTGATGTTGAACCTTGTTGATGAATGACAATCAATCTTGCAGCATCTTCAAATAAAGGGTCTCTTTCTCCAATATCACTCACCAGACCATTTCCTCCTGCACCATCTGTTGAAGGCTCAGGCAGGAAAAACGCCGTCGGATATCCACGCTGATTGCTGATATGATTAGTAATGTTAATAACTTCAGGTGTGTCAACAAAAGCACATTGTAC
>CAZCPI010000003.1:0-45211 GCA_964500535.1 uncultured Bacteroidales bacterium | reverse complement strand
CTTGCGGCGAGGAGATTCAGTTAATATAAAATAACTGAAACAGCCGATTCAGGATAAATGAAACAATATGTTACAATACTTTGTTCAGAAACTTAACTGAATGATCGACTGCTGTTTCAACCCATGGTGAAAACAACCAAAAGGAGTGAGGTGCATCTTTGATCATAAACTCTTCATTAAAAATGCCGTATTCATCGAGGCGTTTAATCATGTCTTTTTGTCCCGCACTAAACCGGGGCTGAATGCTGTTAATATATAGAAATTTGGCACTTTTTTTATTTACATGAGTCAATGCAGATGCTTCATACCATAATTCAGGTTTATCATTAAATGAACTACCAAGCCATGCTGTCGCTGCTGAAGGTTTCCCGGGAGTATCTTTACCCTCAGAGGAATCGGGGTGTATAAACGCAAGTACTCCGTCAAAGTCAATAACAGCAAATACATCATCAGTATATTTATCATATTTATTTGATCTGTAAGGTGATTTCTTTTTATTAATACTACCTGATAATGAAACCATTTGTCCTCCAGAAGAACATCCCAACAATATAATCCTTTTTTTGTCGAAACCATACCTGGAAGCATTTGCTTTAGTCCATCTTATTGCTGTTGCAATGTCTTTCAGACCTTCAGGATATTTCGACTCTAATGACAATCTGTATTCAACAGAAACTGCAGCAAATCCTTTCCCGGCAAACAGGTTTGCCATATAGTGGTTCATATTCTTATCGCCTGAACGCCAACCTCCTCCATGTATTAGTAAAACTACAGGAATTTTATTTTTGTTTTTTTTTGGTTTGAATATATCAAGATGAAGTTCTCTTTTGTCAAACTGGTCATAAACAACATCATAATGATACTCGATATCATTTTTTTCACTAAAAACAGGTAAACTTATAAAGGGATATTTTTTAATATTTTTTTTTATCTCGTTTGAAGTATTATAAGAACTGTCTAAAGGAATTTCAGGATGCATCTTATAGTGTTGCGTAAAGCCTGAAGTGCATAACAACATAAAAAACAAGGTAATAAATATGATTTTATTCATTTTGATTATTTGTAAATAATTTAAAGTCAAAATTATAAATAAACAAAATATAAATAGATATTCAAACATAATGTATTTTAATCCGATTTATTATATGTTTACTTTTTTATATTTATATTTGCACTTGTATTTATGCCCCAAATTTTTTGATCTCCATGGATAAGCAAGACCTGTTATTGTTTTTTTTAATATGGTCAGGCTGTTTTTAATTTAAAATATTTCTTATGGAAGACCTTAAATCGTGGTTGATAAAAACTGTTAAGAAACTATTGAAGTTTTCACTTGAACACAGAAGAATCGTTCTTTTCGTAGATTTAATTATTGGTATATTTGGTTTGTCATTTTCAGTTTTTATTTATAACAGAACAACTGATCAGACTCCCCTAAGCCTGTTTCAGCTTATGCGGGCTCAAATTACCTTCTTGATTTTCAATTTATTTACATTCAGTTTACTTAAAACTTATTCAAATCTGAACCGTCATACCACTATAAAAGAAATATGGAAAGTTTTTATATCAGTTTCAATCTCCTGTATTTTACTTTATATATCTTTAAATATTGTCGGATTCACTGAAATATCTGCAGAGTTTGTTGTTTCATATACCTTATTAACTACTTTGTTCATTACTCTTTTTGTAAGGTTTTTGGTAATCTTTTTTTATGATTTTTCACGGTCATTAGCTAATAAAAACAGGGAAAAAACCTTGATTTACGAGTTTGGGCCTCATAGTCTTGCTTTGGCTGGCTGGATTAAAAGAAGTGAGTATTTAAATCTGAACGTTCAGGCATTTATTACCAGGCAAAAAGACGCAAAAAGAACCAGAATTATGGATAAGCCTGTTTATTATATACCTAATGATGAAATAGACCATATTCTTGAAAAACATAATGTTTCTACAATTCTTTTTCCTGATTATATGAGTGTAAGTAAGGAAAAAGATTTCATTTCGGCAATGGTGGACAAGGGTTTGAAATTACTTGTTACTCCCCCTTTGGAGGGAATAAGAAATGATGATGAAAAGAAATACCAGATAAAAAATATTCAACTTGAGGATTTATTGGGTAGAGAAGAGATAGTTATTGATTTAGAAAAGATCAGGAAGCAGACATCCGGGAAAACTATTTTAATCACGGGTGCGGCAGGATCAATTGGAAGTGAACTGGTAAGACAACTGTCCGTGTTAGGTCCAAAGTTGCTGATACTTTATGATATTGCTGAAACCCCAATGCACGATCTGAGAATCGAGCTTGAAAATCAGAGATATAAAACAAATTTTGTACCTGTGATTGGTGATATCAGGTATGAACACAGATTAAAACAAGTATTCGAAAATTATCATCCTGATATTGTTTTTCATGCTGCTGCCTATAAACATGTTCCATTAATGGAAGAAAATCCTTGTGAGGCAATAAGAGTTAATGTTAAAGGTACAAAATTCCTTTGTGACATTGCGATTGAAAATAATGTCGAGTGTTTTGTGATGATTTCAACTGACAAAGCTGTGAACCCGACAAATGTTATGGGAGCATCAAAACGAATGGCTGAAATATATGTGCAATCTGTAGCAAGAAATATTCAGAATGAAGGTAGCAAAATGAGAATTCTTACTACCCGTTTTGGAAATGTGCTTGGATCAAACGGATCTGTTATACCTCTTTTCAGGCAGCAGATTGAAGCAGGTGGACCGGTAACAGTTACTGATCCTGAAATTGAAAGATTTTTTATGACAATTCCTGAAGCCTGCAGATTAGTTCTCGAAGCTTCTGTTTTGGGTAATAATGGCGAAATTTACGTTTTTGATATGGGTAAACCTGTAAAGATCAGAGAGCTGGCAAAAAGAATGATAATCCTGTCCGGACGTAAACCCGAAACCGATATTAAGATTGTTTATACAGGTTTAAGACCGGGTGAGAAGCTTTATGAAGAATTGCTGAACGTTAAAGAAGAAACTCTGCCTACGACACATGAAAAAATTACAGTTGCCAGGGTAAGGCAATATGATTATCAATATGTTTTGGAGTCAATTAAAAAAACTATACATTACGCAGATATAGTAGATATTGACAATACTATAATAAGTCTTAAGGAAATAATTGGTGAGTATAACAGTAATAATTCACCTTTTGAGAAATTTGATGAATTACGTAAAATAAATCAGGAATAAAATTATTACGATATGTCTAAAGTTGCTTTAATCACAGGAATTACAGGTCAGGATGGTGCATATCTTGCTGAGTATCTGATTAAAAAAGGATACATTGTACATGGTGTTAAGAGAAGATCCTCTATGTTTAATACAGACAGGATTGATCATCTGTATCAGGCTCCCTGGGAGGAAGACAGAAGGATGGTGCTTCACTATGGAGATTTAACTGACAGTCTCAATCTGACCAGAATTATTGGCGAAATAAAGCCGGATGAGATTTATAACCTTGCAGCAATGAGCCATGTAAAAGTAAGCTTCGACACGCCAGAATATACTGCAAATGCTGATGGTTTAGGCACCTTAAGAATACTTGAAGCTGTCAGATTACTTGAACTTACTAATAAGACCAGGATTTATCAGGCTTCGACTTCAGAACTATATGGTCTGGTTCAGGAAATACCTCAAAAAGAAACCACACCATTTTATCCAAGGAGTCCATATGCTGTAGCGAAACTATACGCTTACTGGATTACTGTAAACTATCGTGAGGCATATGGCATGCATGCGAGCAATGGAATACTTTTTAATCATGAATCTCCCTTAAGGGGTGAAACCTTTGTTACAAGAAAAGTCACAAGGGCTGTTTCAAGAATTGTTCTTGGTATGCAGAAAAGTGTTTATATGGGTAACTTATCTTCAAAAAGAGACTGGGGACATGCCAAAGATTATATCAGAGCGATGTACCTTATACTTCAGCAGGACAAACCTGATGATTACGTTATAGCTACAGGAAACACGACTACAATCCGTGATTTTATTCTGATGGCATTTTCTGAAATTGGTGTAAGTATTGAATTCAGGGGAAGTGGTCTTGATGAAAAAGGTTATCTGGTTTCTGTAGATGAAAATACGTTTACAAAAACTGTCGGTGCTGATTATCTTGAACAACTATTGAAAAGGAAAGGAGAAGTTCTTGTTGGAGTGGATAAGAATTATTTCAGACCTACAGAAGTTGAACTATTGATAGGTGATGCATCCAAAGCAAAGAATGTACTGGGGTGGGAGCCGGAATATGATCTGAAATCATTATGCAATGATATGATTACCAGTGATATAAAGCTCATGAAAAAAGAAAACTATCTCAGAGACGGCGGATACCGCATAATGAATTATTTTGAATGATAAAATGGAGAAAGGAGCTAAAATTTATGTTGCAGGGCACTTGGGATTAGTTGGTTCTGCCATTTTGAATAATCTTAAAAATAGAGGATACACAAATTTTGTTTTACGTTCTATTTCTGAACTAGACCTTACAAATCAATGTACTGTAGAAAAATTCTTTAGTGAAGAAAAACCTGAATATGTCTTTCTGGCTGCTGCTCATGTGGGTGGTATTGTTGCTAATAATATTTACAGGGCTGACTTCATTTACATAAATCTTCAGATACAAAATAATATTATCTATAATTCGTGGAAATACGGAGTCAAAAAACTTCTATTCCTTGGAAGCACTTGCATTTACCCCAAAGAAGCCCCGCAACCAATGTCTGAAAATACATTATTAACTTCTCCATTGGAATATACTAACGAACCATATGCGATTGCTAAAATTGCAGGTTTGAAGATGTGCGAAAGCTTTAATTTGCAATATGGTACCAATTTTATTGCTGTAATGCCAACTAATCTTTACGGGCCAAATGATAATTTCAATCTGGAAAAAAGTCACGTCCTGCCTGCATTAATCAGAAAGGCTCATTTGGGTAAATGTCTGATGAATGATGATTATCAGAGTTTAAGAAATGATTTCAACAGATATCCTGTAGAGGGAGTCGACGGTAATTCTGATTTATCGGATATTATTTCTAAATTGGAAAAATATGGAGTTACCAATAATAAAATAGCCATATGGGGTACAGGTGAACCTACAAGAGAATTCCTTTGGAGCGAAGAAATGGCTGATGCCTGCGTCTTTATAATGGAAAAAGTTGACTTTAAAGATGTTAAAGGCGGGGAAAGTGAGGTCAAGAATTGTCATATAAATATTGGTACAGGTAAGGAAATAAGTATAAGACAACTTGCAATTCTGGTTACAGAGATAGTCGGATATAAAGGTGAGTTATTTTTTGATTCAACTAAACCTGATGGAACAATGAGAAAATTAACAGATCCTTCTAAATTACATTCATTAGGCTGGCATCATAAAATTGAAATCAATCAGGGTATTTCAAAGCTTTACAATTGGTATCTTAATAAATAGTCATATTTTTGCAGAAATTAAAGATCATAAGTTCAAAAACGATGGTTAGTAATTACCTCTTCTGAAATAGTCGTATTTGCATATCATTGTGATAAAAAATATTACATAGTAATGAAACGAGCATGCTTAAACAAAGCGTCTAAGTTTGTGATGTTTTTGGCATGCGGAGTTCCATATGGCTTTAGTGAAAAAAATTAATAATAACATATGAAAGGAATTATACTCGCAGGCGGGAGTGCAACCCGGCTTTTTCCTTTGTCTAAGGCAATCTCAAAACAAATAATGCCTGTATATGACAAGCCTATGATTTATTATCCGCTATCTACATTGATGCTGGCGGGTATAAGGGAGGTTCTGATAATATCAACTCCAAGAGATTTGCCTATGTTCAGGGATCTCTTGGGTGATGGTAAAGAAATAGGTATGAATTTTGAGTATAAGATTCAGGAAGAGCCTAATGGTTTAGCTCAGGCATTTGTCTTAGGAGCTGATTTCCTTAATGGTGAACCCGGATGTCTGATACTTGGTGATAATCTGTTTTATGGACAGGGTTTTTCTGAAATGCTTAAAAGAGCTGCTTCAAATAAAAGCGGTGCTACTATTTTTGGCTATTATGTCAAGGATCCAAGTGCATATGGCGTTGTTGAATTTGATAATAACGGTAAAGTGGTTTCACTTGAAGAGAAACCGGTAGTGCCAAAATCTCATTATGCAGTACCTGGTTTGTATTTTTATGATTCTGAAGTAGTTGAATATGCAAAAGCTCTGAAACCATCACCTCGTGGCGAATATGAGATTACTGATTTGAATAAGGTATATCTTGAAAATGGAAATCTGAAAGTTGAATTGTTCGGAAGGGGATTTGCATGGTTGGATACCGGGAACTGCGACAGTTTACTTGAAGCTTCAAATTTTGTGGCAACTATACAAAACAGACAAGGTTTTTATGTTTCCTGCATTGAAGAGATTGCATGGAGAAATGGCTGGATAGATAATGAACGTTTAAAAAGCCTTGGAGAAAAACTTTCGAAGACCTCATATGGACAATATTTATTGTCACTGTTATAAACTAAAAAAATTATGCTGAAAACTTTTATCGTTACAGGTGGTGCCGGATTTATAGGTGCCAATTTCGTAAAATACATGTTATCAAGCTATAAGGATATTAAAATTATTATTCTTGATAGTCTTACTTATGCCGGTAATCTGGGTACAATAGTCGGTGATATCGATGGAGAGAGGTGTATTTTTGTAAAAGGCAATATATGTGATTTTGATTTGGTCAACAAAATATTTGAAGACTATCCTGTAGATGTGATTGTGAATTTTGCTGCTGAAAGTCATGTCGACAGAAGTATTGACAATCCACGTTTGTTTCTGGAAACAAATATTCTTGGAACGCAAAATCTTATGGATGTTGCCAGAAAACACTGGTCAACCGGTAAAGATGAAAACGGTTACCCTACATGGAAACCTGAAGTAAGGTTTCACCAGGTTTCTACTGATGAAGTTTACGGTTCTTTAGGAGATGAAGGATATTTTACCGAAGATACTCCGCTTGACCCAAGGAGTCCTTATTCTGCTTCGAAGACTTCTGCGGACCTTATTGTTAAAGCATATATGGAAACTTTTAAGTTTCCGGCTACAATAACCAGATGTTCAAATAATTACGGTCCATTTCATTTCCCTGAAAAACTAATTCCTTTAATTATAAAAAACATTCTGGAGGGTAAAAAACTTCCTGTTTACGGTGATGGTAAAAATGTACGTGACTGGTTATATGTTGAAGACCATTGTAAAGCCATTGACAGAGTTATAAGAGGTGGTAAGAATGGCGAAATATACAATGTAGGAGGACATAATGAAAAGCAAAATATTGAAATAGTAAAGCTTACAATTGATACGATTGTTGATTTGATGAATTCGAACCCTGAATATAAGAAGGTTTTGAAGACTGACTTATCAAATATTAATTATGATTTAATTACTTATGTTCAGGACAGGCTTGGTCATGACAAACGCTATGCTATAGATCCAACAAAGATGAAAGAGTTACTTAATTGGGCACCCGAGACAAGTTTTGAGGTTGGTATAAAGAAGACTATAAAATGGTATCTTGAGAACCAGTCATGGGTAGATGAAGTAACATCAGGAGATTATCAGAAATATTACGAAAAAATGTATTCAAATCGTTGAAATGCAGTTTATTGAACAATTTATAAAAGGAGTTTTCATCATAGAACCTAAGGTTAATTATGACCAGAGAGGTTATTTTATGGAAAGTTTCAAGGAGGCTGATTTTGAAAAAAACATTGGCAAAATCCATTTCCTTCAGGATAATGAATCAAAGTCTTCATATGGTGTATTAAGAGGATTGCACGCTCAGTCCGGTGATGCTGCACAAGCCAAATTAGTAAGAGTGATTAAGGGTTCTGTCCTTGATGTAGTTGTGGATATGCGTAAAGGCTCATCTACTTTTGGAAAATATGTAGCTGTGGAATTATCTGAAGAAAATAAGCGTCAGCTTTTTATTCCCCGTGGATTTTATCATGGGTTTTTGGTTACAAGTAATGAAACCATTTTTTCATATAAGGTGGATAATTTTTATAATCCATCTTCAGAAGTATCATTAAATTTCGCAGACCCTACTATAGGAATTAAATGGCCTGTTTCTGAAGAGGAGTTAATATTGTCTGATAAAGATAAAGCTGCTCCGTTATTGTCGGAAGCTGTTATTTTTTAAGATTGTATAATCTTATTCATCACTTCATATAACATGTTATAAGTGATTGATAAATAGTGATTAATATTTTTCAAATGAAAAAGAAAGTATTTGTTTCAGGTTGTTATGATATGCTTCACAGTGGGCATATTGCCTTCTTTAAAGAAGCAGCTGGTTATGGCGATTTATATGTTGGCTTAGGATCTGATTCAACCATACATGATTTGAAAGGGCGAAATACAATAAATTCTGAGCAGGAAAGATTGTATATGGTAAAGTCAATTAAATATGTCACTGATGCCTGGATAAATACCGGTTCAGGAATCCTCGATTTCGAAGAAGATATAAGACGTTTTAAACCTGATTTGTTTATCGTTAATGAAGATGGTCATTCCCCTGCAAAAGAGAAAATCTGTACTGAACTTGAAATTGATTATCTGATTTTAAAGAGAATACCTGAAGCAGGCTTACCTGCCAGGTCAACTACTTCAATCAGGAGCGAGGTTCACTGTCAGTTACCGTTCAGAATTGATCTTGCCGGTACATGGATTGATCAGCCATATGTATCTAAATATGGCTCAGGATGGGCATTAACTATCTCTGTTGAACCAACGATTGAATTTATGGAACGTTGTGGCATGTCAACTTCAACCCGTAATGCCGCGAGAAAGTTATGGCCTTACCAGTTACCACTTGACCGTCCTGAGAAATTAGCTGAAATGCTTTTCAGATTTGAAAATGAACCTGGCAGAACTGAAATATCCGGCGCTCAGGATTCTATTGGTATTTGCATGCCGGGACTAAACAGACACTTTTATGACGGTAATTACTGGCCTGCTAAAATTGAGTCTTGTCATGATGAAAGTATTTTGAAATGGCTTGAAGACCATTTGTATATGGTTTTACTATGGCCAAGGGAACCTGGTCTGAATTTGCTGAAGGAAACTTACATAAATGAAGAAAATGTCAAAGCTTTGACATCTGCAGCTGAAAGATGCTGGGATGCTATAATGAATAAAGATTTAGAAGCTTTTGCTCAATCTTATAAAGACTCTTTTGAAGCACAGATAAGAATGTTTCCAGCAATGATGAATCCTGCTATTGCTGAAGTAATTGATAGCTACAAGGACAAAGCTCTTGCCTGGAAAATGCCGGGAGCAGGAGGTGGTGGTTATCTTGTTTTTGTCTGTGAGAAACCTTTGGAAAACAGTATAAGACCTAAAATCAGAAGAAGAGGTATGTGATTATTTAATTTATCCAAATAACTTATTAATAAGATCTAGTCTGTTCATTTTTCTAAGTTTTCGAATAATTCTGTCCCTGTAGTTTTTGTCATACCAGAAGAAATACTCTTTTTGATCTGTTTTTTCCTGTTTACTCTTTGCTGAAAATACAGGTTTAAGAGAATAAGGATCAAGACCTGTATAAAACATTTCTGTAGCCAGAGTCATAGGCGTTGGTGTAAAATCCTGTACTTGTTCAAGTCTGAAGTTTAGCCTGCGAGTTTCAACAGCTAGTTCAGCCATATCTTCTTCAGTACATCCGGGATGCGATGAAATAAAGTATGGTATAAGTTGTTGTCTTCCGGTTTCAGAATGTTTTAATCTACGGTCTTCAATTTCGTTAAACTTTTCATTGAATATTTTGAACTGATTAAAATCTGGTTTTCTCATAAGTCTAAGTACATTCAGACTTGCATGTTCAGGTGCAACCTTCAATCTTCCTGATACGTGATTATTCACAACTTCTTCCAGATATTCATAAGAATAGTTTTTGTAATTCTGTTTAACGGATAATATTTCGTTTTGATTGTCAGAGGTCCTTTCACCTACAATCAGATCATATCGTATTCCGCTTCCGATAAAGGATTTTTTTATACCTGGAAGTGCATCTGCAGCTTTATATAAGTCTATTAATGGTTTGTGATTTGTGTTAAGATTTCTGCATATTTTGGGATAAATACATGAAGGTCTCTTACAGTTTCTGCATAAGTCCAGATTAAATCCCTGCATTTGATACATATTTGCTGATGGTCCCCCCAGATCACTAAGATATCCTTTGAAATCATCCATCTCTGATAGTTTCTTTATTTCTTCAATGATCGATTCTTTGCTTCTGCTTGTAATAAATTTACCCTGATGAGCAGAGATGGTACAAAATGAACAACCCCCGAAGCATCCTCTGTGAATATTAACAGAGAATTTTATCATTTCATAAGCCGGTATGGTTTTGCCCTTATATTTTGGATGAGGAAGTCTTGTAAAAGGTAAATTATGTACTTTGTCAAGCTCTTCACCTTCCATAGGAGGAAAAGTGCCATTCACGACAATTTCAAGGTTTCCACATGATTGTATTATTCTGCCAGATTGATATTTATTGGATTCCTCTTCAATTATCTTAAAGTTTTCAGCCTGATAAATCTTATTTTTCAGGCATTCTTCATGTGAATGTAAATAAATTGATTCGTTTTGTCTTATTATTTCTTTATGGTTAATACCATCATTTACATCGATATAAGCTGTTTGCGGGATGTCTTTCATTGATGAAATGCTTTCACCTTCCATAATTCTTCTGCATAATTCAGTCAGCGGTTTCTCCCCCATACCATATACCAGCAAATCAGCTTTGCTGTCAATGAGTATACCCGGCATTAATTTGTCAGACCAGTAATCATAGTGAGTTAATCTTCTGAGAGAAGCTTCTATTCCTCCGATTATTACAGGTGTATCAGGGAACAGTTTTTTTAATATTCCGGAATAAGTTATTGTGGCATAATCCGGTCTTGAACCTGATTTTCCACCGGCAGTATAAGCGTCATCAGAACGTAGTCTTTTATTTGCAGTATAATGATTAACCATCGAATCCATACAACCAGCAGTGATGGCGAAGAAATATTTTGGTTTGCCTAATTTGGTGAAATCTCTGTGATCACCTCTCCAGTCAGGTTGCGGCACCAATGCGACTTTCAAACCAAATGATTCCATTAATCTTCCGATAACGGCAGCACCAAACGATGGGTGATCAACATATGCATCGCCTGAAATGATTATTACATCCACTTTATCCCAACCCCTGATTTCCAGTTCTTTTTTTGTGGTTGGCAACCAGTCTGTCAGTCTGTAATTTTCTGCCATTTATTCTAAATCTACGATTGTTATACCTGCACCACCAAACTGAACATGCTCGTCGTGATAATCTTTAACTCCATTAACGGTACCCAGGTATTGCCTGATTAGTTGCCTGAGTACTCCTGTTCCTGTACCGTGAAGTATCCTTACACGGCTGACACCTGTCATTATAGCATCATCAATGAAATAAGTAATTGTTTGCAGGGCTTCATCACCTCTCATTCCTCTTACATCTATTTCTTGTTTAAACTGTAATTTTTTTTCTCTGATTTCGTCAGAAGTTCGTCTTCCAATGGTGGTATATGGGTTGAGACTATCTTTTTTTATAATTGCATGTTCGATTTCGTCTGTTTTGACTTTAGTTTTAACCGAACCAAAGATTACCATTGCCTTGCCTTCTTTTATTGACAAAATTGAGCCTACAGCCTGTTGACCCTTTATTCTTACAGTATCATTTGTTTTAAATTCAGGTTTTTTGGCCGGTTTTACAGTAAGTGAAGGATTATTATCCTTTTCTTTTTGTTTTGGATTGTTTTTTCTTTCGTCTCTTCTTTTGATTTTATCAATTTTTCTTTTAATAAAATCGATTTCGTCAGTATTATCTGTAGAAATAGTTTCTTTAAAATCCTGAATGTTTTTTCTTAGTAATTTGGTCTTTTCCTTTTCTGCCTGAGTTTCACGGATTTCCCTGACTGTGTTTTCAATTATCGAATTGGAATTTTCCAGAATTTTTTTTGCTTCATTCTTGGCATTCAGAATTATTTCTTTTTTCTTTTGACTTACATCATTAAGTTCATTTTCAATCTTTTCGTACAATTCCTCAGACTTTTTCTCCTGTATCCTGATTTGTTGTCTTTTATTTTCCCAATAACGTTTATCTCTAACAATATCCTGTAAATATTTATCGATATCAATGTACTCTGAACCAACTATTTGTGTAGCCTTTTCAATCACTTCTTCAGGTAATCCAATCTTTCTGGCAATTTCAACGGCAAAAGAGCTTCCCGGTCTACCGGTTTCAAGTATAAATAGTGGTTTCATCTCGTTCCTGTCGTAAAGCATTGCCCCGTTAAATATGCCTTCGTGGTCATCAGCATAATGCTTAAGATTGCTATAGTGAGTTGTAATAATTCCGAAAGATTTTTGTTTATTAAACTTTTCCAGACATGCCTCAGCTATTGCTCCTCCGATTTTTGGTTCGGTACCACTTCCGAATTCATCAATTAAAATAAGTGTTTTCCCGTTGCCATTTTTTAGAAAGTACTTCATGTTCAAAAGATGCGAACTATATGTACTTAAATCATTTTCAATAGATTGTTCATCGCCAATATCCACAAAAATACTTTCAAAACATCCTGTTAATGAACTTTCATGAACCGGTATCAACAGACCACATTGCAACATGTATTGTAGTAATCCGACAGTCTTTAAACAGACTGATTTACCACCTGCATTAGGACCTGAAATTATTAAAATTCTGTTTTTGTCGTTTAACTTCACTGATAATGGTACTAATTTTTTTTGTTGCTTTTTAAGTGAAAAGTCAAGCAAGGGATGAATGGCTTTACAAAATTCTATACATGGCTCGTTTATGAAATCCGGTTTGATAGCTCCTATAGTTTTAGAAAAAATCGATTTTGCTCTGAGGAAATCTATTTCAGCAAGTAACTCATATGAGCTAATCATCTCAAATGCAAATGGTCTGATTTTATCTGTAATCTGTATCAGAATCCTGATAATCTCACGTCTCTCTTCATTCTGAAGCTCTCTAATACGGTTGTTGATTTCAACAAGTTCTTCCGGCTCAATGAAAATTGTCTTTCCTGTAGCGGATTCATCATGTACAATACCTTTAATTTTTCTTTTATACATCGGTGAAACCGGTAGAACCAACCTACCTTCTCTCATACCCGGAACAGTATCTTTATCCACAAATCCGTCCAATTGAGCCTTTCTCAGGATTTGACTCATTTTTCTTGAAACACTGTTGCTGGTAGATGATAATTCTTTTCTGATATCAGATAGTTCAGGTGATGCATTATCTTTGATTTCACCTTCAGGCGTTAAGATCGTATCAACTTTTTTAATAATTTCAGGAAATACAGGTGTTTCAGAAGCAAGGAGACTTAAACAAGGATATTTATCGGTTTTATCTTCATTTTTAAAGAAAACTACAATTTTCCTTATTGATTCTAATGATTGCCTTAACGCCAAAAGCTCTGATTCATCAAGCCAGAGACCTTCAATCCTGATTTTTTTAAGCGAAGGTTTTAAATCGTAAAAGTGACAATCCGGGAAAGTATCATCTTCGTTTGATATTGTCTGGTATTCCTGAGCTCTTCTCAGATACTCAAGTATGGTTTCATATTTGCTCGAAAATGAGATCTTATCAACTTTTTCTGAACCAAGAGTACTTAAACATTCATTTTTTAAGTGCTGCCTGATCTGGTCAAATCCTATTTTTTGTTCGAAATGTAATGGATAAATCATAAAGCTCCGACCGAAATTTATATTTACAAATATAATACTAATAACTGAGCTGTATTGTACTGTAAAAACAATTAAAATCCTGCATATGTACTTAGTTTTCATGTTTTAATCGACAAGGCATAAATTATATTTAATTGCTTTTAATCAATTAATGTTTATTTTTGTTAAGCCATAAACACACAAATACCATTGTTTTAATCATGAAGAACTTTAAATCTGCAATAGCTTTAATAAATCTATTGTTTTTAACAATCTTAATTTCCTGTAATAAACAAAGTGATCAGACCAGATTAAGGATTGACCTTTCAGGAGATTGGGCGGTTTCATTAGTAAGTGATTCAGCATCTTCAAAAAAATCCTCAATTTATCTGCCAGGTACTACAGATATTGCAAAAATTGGTCACCATAATAAAGATACTTCTTTAAGCCATTTAAACAGAGAGTATTACTATAATGACAAAGCTTTTTACAAAAAAGAAGTGGAAATACCTCAGGATTGGGATGGTAAACATATTGTTTTATATATGGAAAGAACCAAATCATCAAGTTTATGGATTGATGATAAACTGGTCGGTAAATCTTCTATACTTGAATCGCCGCAAATCTATGATATAACATCTTTTGTAAAACCCGGAAAACATCTGTTGACAATAATGGTGGACAATAATTTAAAAAATACTCCTTATGGGAATGTTCATATATATTCAGATGATACTCAGACAAACTGGAATGGAATACTGGGAGATTTTTATCTTGAAGCTTCAAGTATGACTTATATTAAGGATTTACAGGTGTATCCTGATATAAACGATAAAAAAATTAAAGTTAAAATGACTGTAGGCAATTCCATAAATAAAAAGATAAAGACAGAGCTTACAGTGACAAAAAGGAGAGGGAATGTAAAAGTTAAGTTGGCGCCTAAAAGTTTCGTTATAAATTGCGATTCGGTTATTGAGCTTACCTATAATTTAGAAGGAAACACCCATTACTGGGATGAATATCATCAAAGTTTCTACGATATAAATATTAAGATCGGATCTGCAGATGAATCCTGGTCAGATAGTAAAAGTGTAACTTTTGGTATGCGTAAATTTTCGACAAAAGACAATCATTTTACTATCAATGACAGAATTACATTCTTGAGAGGTAAGAATGATGCATGTATTTTTCCAAATACAGGCCATACGCCAATGGATGAGGAAACATGGATAAAGGTTATGAGTGTAGCTAAAGAATATGGTATCAATCATTACCGTTTTCATTCATGGTGTCCTCCCGATGCTGCATTCAGAGCTGCTGATAAGCTTGGTATTTATATGCAGGTTGAATTACCTTATTGGGGAAACCTGGATTCTTTATACTTTAAAATGTATGATGAAGGTATTCATTTATTGAAAAATTATGCAAATCATCCTTCTTTTGTAATGTTCTCGATGGGTAATGAGCTATGGGGAGATGCTCAAAAAGCCGGTCAATTAATGAATAATCTTAAAAAATCAGACAGCAGACCTTTATATGCCCTTGGTTCAAATGTTAATATTGGTTATTCCTGGCCTTTTGAAGGTGCAGATTTTTACGTTGGAGCGAGAACTCCTTCAAATGGTGATAACCATATGACACATTTAAGATTAACCCATGCATTTGCTGATTCATATCAAGCCGGATTACTGAACTCCAATATGCCATCAACAAGAATTGATTTTAATAATGCAACATCACAAATCAAAATTCCTGTAGTAAGTCATGAAGTTGGTCAATACCAAATCTATCCTGATTTTAAAGAAATAAAAAAATATAAAGGCGTTTTGAAACCATGGAACCTTGAAAAATTCAGCAATGGATTAAAAAAATCCGGTATGTTTGACCAGAATGCAGATTTTCATGAAGCTTCAGGTGCATTATCTGCAATTTGTTATAGAGCAGAAATAGAAGCTGCATTAAGGACCGGCAGTTTGGCAGGTTATCAATTACTTGATCTCCAGGATTATCCGGGGCAGGGTACAGCTTTAGTAGGGATATTGGATGCATTTATGGATAGCAAAGGCGTAATAGATTTAAAAGACTGGAAAAGTTTTTCAAATGATGTAGTACCTCTTTTAAGCTTTGATAAATATTGCTGGACAAATGTGGAAAGATTCTCAGCTGATATTCAGATAGCAAACTATTCAGATAAAAAATTTTATAACAAGATTGTTTATAAAATTACAGATGGAAGTGGTAAGAAAATAAAGGACGGATTCATAAAAGATAAGATAATCGAAAACCAGGGTGTAAATAAATACGGGAAGATTATATGTGATTTATCAGCTGTAAAGAAAGCTTCTAAGCTTACAATATCCATAAGCATTGATAGCACAAACTATAAAAATGATTATTCTGTTTGGGTATATCCGGTCAACCAGCAAATTGAAACACCTAAAGATCTGATAGTAAGTAATAAACTTAATAAAGCCTTACTTATTCATCTTGCTAAAGGTGGTAAAGCTTTGTTGTTGCCTGAAACTTATACTGTCTCTCATAATAGCTTGCCTGGAATGTTCATTCCGGATTTCTGGAATTACGGCATGTTTAAACAAATAAGCATATCTAATGGGAAACCGGTTTCACCCGGTACTTTAGGATTACTTATGGACCCCGAACATCCAATATTCAGTGATTTTCCAACAGAATTTCACACTAACTGGCAATGGTGGGATATTATTAAAAACAGTAATTCGATGATACTGAATAATTTGAAGGGTGATTTCAAACCAATAGTTCAGGTGATTGATAACATGGAGAGAAATAATAAACTCGGTTTAATCTTTGAGTTTAATGTGAACAAAGGCAAATTATTGATTTGTATGTCTCAATTACATAGAAACCTTGAAAAGCCGGAAGCTTATCAACTTTATAAAAGCATGATTAATTATATGTCTTCCGGGAAATTTAATCCTGCTTACAAGATTACTCCCGAAGAATTGACACAAATGGTAAAATATACGGTTACTAAGTTTTAATATTCATTCAACAGTCATCATATAACCTGTTCCACGCATAGTCTTAATTTGAACCCGTGGATCGGGAGCAAGATATTTTCTTAACGTATAAATAAATGCATCAAGCCTTTGTTGTGTATAATATTTGATACCTCCCCAAATAAGTTCAGCTATTTCCTCTTTAGAAACGAGCTGGTTCATTTTTTTACACAAAAGTTCTAATAAATATGCTTCACGCATGGATAAATGAACATCACCATTCGATGTATGGAGTACTTGTAACTTAGCATCAAAACCCATTGTTCCTAAATGATATATATTTTCTGATTTTTCCTCGGATTTTATACCTGTCCTTTTTATAAGTCCCTGTAAATAAGCATGAAGCTCATCTGGCAAAAAAGGCTTTTTAATATAATTATCTATACCGATTTTATATGCTTCCAGAATTATTTTACTGGAAGTCACGCATGTCTCAAGAATGATTGGAATATCGGCATCTTTTTCTCTGATCTTTCTCGCAAAATCCAGACCACTCATAATAGGCATTTCAACATCAGATACGATTACGTCTGGTTGGAAATCTTCATATACTTTCAGCCCTTCAACCGGATTAACAGCCCACTGAACATCATATTCGCCTATAAGTTCCATTCCTTCTTTTATAATGAAGCCCAAAACTTCATCATCTTCAACCAATAATAACTTGATCATACAATCAATTTTTATATAATTCTATTATAAATTCACTGCCTTCACCCTCTGTACTATCTACCATAATAGAGCCCTTATGGGCTTTTATAACTTTCTGGACATAATTTAAACCAATACCAAAACCGTCAATACCTTTTATATCTACTTTATTTCCTCTTTCAAAATTGTCAAATATGTGTTTGATTTCTTTTTCTGAAATTCCAAACCCATTATCCTTGATATGGATCTTGAGTTTATCTGATAAGCATTCACATATAATCTGAATTTTTATACTTGATTCTGAGTATTTTATCGCATTATCAATGAGGTTGCTTAAAACATTTTCCATTAGTGTCGGATCAAAATTCCAGACTATATTTTCCTGATTGTAACTTGTAGTTATTTCGAGATTTTTCTGTCTGTAATTATTCAATCTATAACTCTCTGCAATTTTCTCAATATATGGTTGTAATGTTACTAATTCATAATCCGGAATAATAGTTGAATGTTCAGCTTTTGCTACCAACAGTATCCTTTCAACCGTTTTCAATAATTTTGAACTTTGATCTTTACAAATTTGATAATGTTTTTGCCTAGACTCCGGATTTCCTTCAAGCTTTCCGGAAGTCAGCATTGATGAAGACATGTAAATACCACTTATCGGAGTTTTTAATTCATGAGTCAGGGCATGAGTATATTCTTTAAGAAATGTAACAAACTTACTTTCACTAAGCATTCCCTGTAACTGAATAATCAGAATTACACCGATTAATACTGCTAAGAATAATGAAATTATAAGAATAAGTTGTGCTTCCCGCAAAACAGAACGAATAGGTGATATTAGAGTAACTTGTAAAAATTGATCTTCAGTAATCTTATTATATAAGGTGTATTTAGAATAATTGCTTTTAATCCTTGTAGAATCATCAACCATCTTAACTGTATATTTCAACTTTTCACTCAAACTATTATCAAGGTTCTGGCTTATTAATGTATCAAGGCGTGAAACCGAACAGGGGAGGCCCAGCATCTTTGATAGTTCTTGCAGGCTGGTGTTAATGTCAATAGTTTTACTCGCTTTATTTGTTGAAAGAATCTGTTCATCGCTCTTTATATTCTTTTTCTCCTGAATACTTAGATCAATTGCACCTTTTTCAAGTCTCTCATATAATTCAGTATCAACGGCTTTTTCAATACTTTCTTTACATTTTACAAGCAGATTATGTTCCATCAGGTCAAAAGAGTTTTTGAACCAGATATATTGCAATATTAATAATAGTAGAATACCTATTATAGATACTATCCTGATTGATTTAGTTTTGAACATTTTTAGTTTAAATTGAGGTGTATGCAAATATAAATGATTATTTAAAAACTTGCTCAGGATAAATAAGGTTTTACTCAGATTAACTAAGATTTCTTTTTAGGATAGACGCATTCTTATATCTTATTTTTGTAAAAAATAAGATACAACATTAAAAACAATAAAAACACCCTGCTATGAAAACAAGATTTGCAAAAAAAGAAACAAGAAAAGAATTCGAAGTATTATCAGCTAAAGAAATGAAACAAGTTCAAGGTGGAGTCGAGGTTATTGCTGTAAGGGACTCTGATGGTCATGTGAGAGTTATTATAGTACCTTAAGAAATTTAAAAAAATACTTACAAAATGGGAACAATTAATTTTCACGCAGAACGCCTGTTCTTTAACCCTATTTTAGATCCGATTTCTAATTTCAGATCTCTCTATGGCATTGAGATTGAGGAAAACAGTCAAAATCTGTTAAACAGGTATATATCACGTTCTGTAAATGATGCAAAGACTTACAAAGTAGTCATATTGTGATTTAGATGTATCGGTATTTTAACCTTTATTCGTTTTGTATTCCTGTAAAAGGTATAAAAAGGGCAGTTGTCTGCGATTTGCAGCGTAATATTATTCAGCCTATACCTCTGCTGCTTTTTGAATATCTGGAAAAACTAAAAACAGTTGATGAACCTTTGGAAATGTTGGATTCTTATACTAACATCGAGAAGAATACAATTAATGAATATATTAACTTCTTATATTATAATCAGTTCGGTTTTTTTACAACAAATAAACCAATTGCTCCGGATATCCCGATGCTTGAATATTCTGATGATAGTCAAATTACAAATGCAATAGTAGACTTTAACAGAAATTCTGAGCATTCTTTGGAAAATATTCTTGCTCAGTTATCTGAATTGGGATGTAAGGCTGTAGAAATAAGATATTTTTATCCAATACCTTTTACTCATTTTTTTGATTCACTAAACGCTGTAAATAGTTTCCCGGTTGAGAAAATCGAATTTTTACTCCAGAAAAATGAGGAAATTAACTGGAACAAAATTCTTCAGTTAAATGGTCAATTTCCAAAACTTAAAAAAGTTACTATAAGTAATTCTGCCGACAATATTATCTACAAACATGAAGACCTTGTTGTTATATATACTACTGAGATAATCAGGAATGAAACAAAATGTGGTGTTACGGGTGAACTTTATTGTATAGCTGATAACCGTTTATTCTGGGAATCTCAGAATTTTAATAATTGTCTTTACAAAAAAATATCAATCGACAAATCCGGATTAATAAAGAATTGTCCATCCATGAATGAAAGTTTCGGAAATATACAATTCACTAAGTTATCTGAAGTGATTTCAGATGAGTCTTTTAAAAAGTTCTGGACCATAACTAAGGATTCGATTGAGATTTGCTCAGAATGTGAACTAAGATATGTATGTCAGGATTGCAGAGCTTATACAATTAACATGAATAATCCTTTTTCCAAACCTCTGAAATGCAGATATAATCCTAAAGATTAGCTGTAATTTTTTAAAAGATGTAATTGTTTGCTTAAATTTGAAATATTATACAATTGCATTAAGAATCTATACCCTTGTAATGAAAAGCTTTCATTTTATTTCACAGTTGGATGCCATGGATTGCGGGCCGACCTGTCTTTTGATGATATCAAAATTTTATGGAAAATCATTTGATTTACATGATTTAAGACAAAGAGCATCAATAAATAAACTTGGAACAAATCTACTTGGCCTCAGTGAAGCTGCTGATTCGTTAGGTTTTAAAGCAACAGGAGTTAAAGTTACAGAAAATCAATTGATTGAGGATGTCCCTTTGCCATGTATTCTTCACTGGAAGCAAAATCATTTTGTTGTATGTTACGACATTAAAAAGAAAAGGAATGGATCAGTGACTTTTTTGATTGCTGATCCTGCTACCGGATTTGTGAAATATGATAAAAATGAAATCAGAAATAACTGGTTAAGTACCGGAAATTCAAATGAAAATGAAGATAAGGGAGTGGTGTTGATCCTTCAACCTACAAATGTTTTTTTTGATATTGCTGAAGAAAAACAAGATAAAAAAAACAAGATAATTCCTTTTATTAATTATTTAAAGCCATATAGGAAGCATATTATACAGATTATTGTAGGAATGGTAGCTATCAGCATTTTACAGTTGGTTTTACCGTTCCTTACTCAGGTTTTGGTCGATATTGGTATAAAAGATGGAAATTTGAATTTTATAAAAATTATCCTAATAGCCCAGCTTTTAATTTTTATTGCGAGATTATCTGTAGAATTTATCAGAGGATGGTTAATGTTACACATTAATACAAGAATCAGCATATCTCTTATTTCAGATTTTCTGATTAAAATCATGAAAATGCCCCTGAAGTTTTTTGATACTAAAACAATAGGGGATATATTACAAAGGATAAACGATCACAAAAGGATTGAATCTTTTTTAACAGGCAATTCAGTCACCTTACTATTTTCTCTCATCAATTTTTTTGTATTTTCCCTGGTACTTGGTTATTATAAATTCAGCCTGCTGGCTTTATTCTTTTTAGGAAATACAGTTTACGTTTTATATGTCCTTTTTTTTATGAAATACCGCAAAAACCTGGACAATAAAAAATTTGAACTTTCTGCTGAAGAACAAGGTAATTTGATACAAATGGTTTCAGGTATGCAGGATATTAAACTGGGTAATTGTGAAAATCAAAAAAGATGGAAGTGGGAGCAAATTCAGGTAAGATTATTTAATATAAATGTCAAAAATCTTGCATTAGGACAAATACAACAAATAGGTTCAGTCTTTTTTAGTCAGCTAACCAACATTCTGATCACTTTTATTGCTGCAAAATCTGTGGTGGATGGCGAATTAACTTTAGGTATGATGATGTCCGTTAGTTTCATACTTGGTCAGTTAAGTGCTCCTGTAGATCAGTTTCTTGGATTTTTTCAGACATTCCAGGATGCAAAACTTAGTCTGGAACGTTTGAATGAGATACATGGCAAAAATGATGAGGAAGAGGATTCTAGGAAAAAAATGGATCAGATATCCGGTAAAAGGGACATTATAATTTCAAATCTGAGTTTTGGTTATGAACATTCTGAAAGAGATTTCATTTTAAAAGACCTTAATCTTGTGATTCAGGAAAATAAAGTTACTGCGATAGTTGGAGCCAGCGGAAGTGGTAAAACGACATTGATAAAATTATTACTCGGTTTTTACGAACCGCAAAAGGGTAGTATATTTATTGGTGATACTAATCTGAATAATATTAGTCCTCATTACTGGAGGAGTTGTACAGGCTCAGTATTACAGGATGGTTATATTTTTTCTGAAACTATAGCTGAAAATATTGCATTAGGTGATACTGAGATTAATAGCGAAAAACTTAATAATGCTGTTAATATTGCTAATATTAAAGATTTTATTTACACTTTACCTTTAAGGTTTAATACAAAAATAGGTACTGATGGGCATGGGTTAAGTCAGGGACAAAAGCAAAGAATCTTAATAGCCAGGTCTGTTTACAAAAATCCGGATTTTTTGTTTTTTGATGAAGCTACAAATGCCCTTGATGCTTCAAATGAAAAGGAAATAATGGAAAATCTTGATTCTTTTTACAATGGGAAAACGGTAATCATTGTGGCACACAGGCTGAGTACAGTCAGAAATGCAGATAAAATTGTTTTTATTGAAAATGGTCAGATTATCGAAGAGGGTAATCATGAGGCACTGACTTCACTTCGGGGAAAATATTTCAATCTTGTAAAAAATCAGTTGGAACTTGGTAATTAATATAATTGTTAAAATGAATCATATTGATATAGAAAAAAGGTCAGGGGAAGTTCAGAAACTGATGAATCAAATACCCGGTAAAATACTCTTATGGGGAAATACAATAATTTTTTTAATAGTAATTAGTTCAATAATTATTGTTTGTTTTTTTAATTATTCTGATGTTGTAAAATCTGAAATTATAATTAATACAACAAGAGTAAATCATAATACATTTGAGAATAAGGGGGTATTAATAATGAATTTTGAAGGCTCAGAAAAAATCAGAAATGGTTATCCGGTAGAAGTCCTAATAGATAACTATCTTGGAAGAAATCAAGGACGAATTAAAGGTATAATTACAGAAATAAATGCTAATAATTTGAATGGTGAGCATGGAGAAGCATGTGTAAATTTCACCCAAACCATCGTAGCTGATAACCATAAATATTTACCGGACTCTAATGTATTTCTTGGAAATGCTAAAATAATAGTTGGAAAAACCAGGCTTTTAACAAAAATAAAGCTTGCTATAAGAAAAAATTATAATAAAGGTATTAAGCAATAGGTATAGTAATAAGAAATTCAGTCCCAACATGTTCTTTGCTTGTAACCTGAATGTCACCTTTATGAGCTTTTACAACTTTTTTTACAAAACTTAATCCAATACCGTATCCCATTATACTACTTCTTTCAACTTTGTTCCCCCGATTGAAATTCTTAAATATTTCATCCAAATCCTGAGCTGAGATCCCCATACCATTATCAGTAATTTTTAAATGGAGATTATTTGCTTCCTGCCGGCATTCAATATCAATATTTACTGAGTTATATGAATATTTGATAGCATTATCAATCATGTTATAAAATACTATCTCAAATTTGTCTCTGTCAATAAATGCTTCCAGATTATCAGGATTACATTTAAAACTAAACTTTACTTCTTTATTTTGTACTGAAACAGACTCTTTGTAATAACAGATTATATCATTAACAAGGACTTTAATGTTAACACTTTTCTTAGTTAAGACGAGTTCGCCTCGTTCTTCTTTTGCCAAAAGAAGTAGTCTGTGAATACTCCGGATTTGTTTTTCGCATTGTTCTTTAAATAATTTATAGTACTTGCTGCGTAGCTCTTCGCTTTTATCAAAGTTTCCCATTTTCAACATATCAGAAACATACATTATATTGTTTAACGGAGTCTGCATATCATGAGTTACTGCGCTGGTATATTCCTTTAAAAACTGAATTTTAAGATGCTCTTTATTTAATGATCTTATTTGGAGAATGATAATCAGTATTACAAACAATACTATGAAGAGCGAAGTGAAAAAAAAGCGTCGAATTTGTTTATAATATATAACAGATTTAAAATCAACATTCATTTCAATTACCTGGGCACTGTTTAATCTGATAAGAATATGATTACCATTTATACTGTCATATACTAAATTTGTGATACTGTTAGTGTTTGAATTATTTTTTTTTGTGTTTTTCTCTTGAGCAAAATCACCAATTACTCTATGTGTCTGGAAGTTTTTTAAAAGGATAGAATCATTTTTTATCGAAATATTATACTTTGGTAAAAAGCCTATTTTATTATTTATAATATTTTTAAATAAAGAATCGATTTTTAAGATATCGGGCCTACTCCCCATGATATATGATGATTCATATAAAAAAATTATCAAATCTTCGGCTTTTGTAGCCATACCACTAGCAACAACCTCTCCATCAGTATGAAATGTATCTTTAATTAAACTTATTGTACTGCCTGAAAGTAAATCTGTTCTTTCTATCAATTCAGCGTCTGCCGCTTCCCTAAGACTTGTTTTGCATTTCTCCATCATATCTTTTGATGTGGATTTAAATGCTTGTAAAAACCAGCTGTATTGAAGTATTAATAATAATAAAACACACATTATGGGTAACACATGCATTGATATGTAAACCAGTTTATTTTTGTTTATTTTCATAGTAATAAATTAACGATGCGAAAATACAAAAAAAATTAATAAAAAAAATCCTGCTTCAAAAAAAGAAACAGGATTTTTGTAAATTATGTCCGGTAGAATTATTTCATCTTCTTTGTAAGTTTCTGAATATCTTCCATAGTCATGTTTCCATTCATTTGAATAATTACAAATTCGTCGGGTTCATCAACCAGCATGACAAGTTCAGAAATCAGAGTTTCAGATTTTTTCTTAACATAGAAATTTACGTTGGATCCATCGTCTTTGACTTTCATTAGTATTTCATATGCCGGATTGTTATTAAAGTGTGCAGTTTCAGTACGCATCATTTTGGCAATTCCTTGATTTTCTGAAGTAAGTATTAAAATACCGGAAAGTTTACCAGCAAAATCTCCTATATCCATTCCATTTTGAATTTTCATACCAGGCATCATCTGGAGCATTGATTTAGAAATAAATACAGAAGTAACTCCCTCCATCTCAGAAAACTTATCAAACAATTTATTTTGGGCAAAGCAATTACCTGTAATCAGAACCATCAATAAAGCAATTATTATAGTCTTTGTTTTCATATAGTTATTATTATTTGTTATTAGTAATTTTTTTAATTTGTTTGTCTAATATCTTATTGGATTTTTCAATTTTATTTGTTGCATTCTCCATTTGTTCAAATCCTGTATTTAAGTTATCAGCTACCAAAGCTAGAGCTTTTTGAGTTTCTATGTAAGCTTTAGCCGGATCATTAAAAGTGTCAGCATATTTTTGGGTATCATTATTCTTAACTACGGTAAATGTTATTGCAAAAATTAGTAAAGCACACGCTGCTATCGTTGACATAATTGTCCATGAAGAATACATAAATATATTTTTTCTTTTTGGCGGTTTTATATCAGGATTGATATTTTCTGTTAATACACTTTCACTATAGTCAGCAATATTATTTTCAGCATTTTCAGAAAGTTTATCAATAATAGAGTTTAACTTAAATTCAAGAGATTCAGGTACGTTTATGACTTCATTTTCATAACAAGCCAAAAAGATTTTTCTGTCATCCATCAATTCAGCAGGTATATCAGTCTTACTGAAGTATTCATACAATTCTTTTTCTTGTTCGTTAGTGGTAATCCCATCATAAAACTCCGATAAAAGCTTTTTTATATGTTGAGTTCTCATATTTTTATTGTGTAATGTTTAGACAATATTCATTATTATTTTCTAATTTATAATTCAATTCTCTGTTATAGAATGCATTATAATTTTCTTTAATGTATTTTCTGCTTCTGGACAGGATTACTCTGATATTGACTGAGCTCAATCCTGTAATAGTTTCAATTTCTTCGAAACTGTAATCATCATAGTGTCTTAACTTAAAAACAAGCTTACTTTGCTCAGGCAGTTTCTCAATAATCTTGTTAATAATATTTAATGACTCATTGGTTTCAAAAACAGTAATTACCGATGTATTGTCAGACTTTTCAATGTTTTGTAATTCAAGCGAATCCACTTTATTTCTTGATGATCTCAAAATATCCATGCATAGATTTCTAACCATTACTATGCAAAAGGATTCAGGATTTCTGAGCAATTCAAGCTCATCTCTTTTTTCCCACAACTTAACGTAAGTTTCCTGCACTACATCCTCTGCATCTGATGAATCTTCAAGGAGGCGATAGGCCATTCTGTAAAGCTTCTTATGTAAAGGAATAAATACTCCTTTAAAAGTAGTTGCATCCATTTATCAATTGTTACATGCGAATTTTTGAACATCAGTTAAAGAAAAGCTGCCTTTAATTCTAACATAAGCTGCATCATCACCAGTAACCATAATAACAATCTCGCTAAAATAATCATCACAGTTTTTGGCCATAATCTTTACAAACTCTTCATCCTCTTTCACCTGAATAAGAGTTTCGTATAATTCATCATCAACAGATCTGACTCTGTCACCATATTCCTCTTTTATATAACTGTCACATTCGCTCAAATCCAGGACCTGTAATGATTTTATATTCAGGCCACTAAATTCTTTTTGTGATATAAATGGTCTTATAAAAGACATGACAAAACGATTAAGATTTACTTTTTCAACATTCCGGGCATATGAAAAATCCTTAAAAATATCACTCACCGATTCAGCCTGAATATTGAGGGCACTAATAAAAATTGTTGCTATAAATAAAATACGTTTCATACGATATTGTTTTTTATTTTTGGTCTTCAATAGGTAGACGATATCGAATAAATCTTGTTACAAATAAAAATAAAAAATTGTTTCTTTGTACTAATAACATATCACTAGCTGGATTATAAAATAAATATATGAAGAGTTTTGCGTCAGATAACAATTCCGGTGTACATAGTTCTGTATTGGATGCAATTTTAAGAGCCAATCAGGGTCATGCGATTGGATATGGTGATGATCCGTGGACTAAAGAAGCTGAAGAATTGTTTAAACTTAATTTTGGAAATCAATGTGAAACATATTTTGTTTTTAACGGGACAGGGAGTAATATAATTTCCCTTCAGTTGATTACCAGACCATATAATTCAATAATATGTGCAGAAACCGCACATATTAATGTAGATGAGTGTGGAGCACCCGTAAAAAGTACAGGATGTCCGGTTATTCCTGTACCGGTTTCAAATGGGAAACTAACTCCGGAATTAATTATGCCATTTTTACATGGATTTGGTATAGAGCATCATTCTCAACCAGGTGCAATTTATATATCCCAATGTACTGAACTTGGAACAGTTTATACGATAGAAGAAATTAAAGCTATTACAAAACTCGCTCATGAAAATGGAATCTATGTTCATATGGATGGTGCAAGACTGGCAAATGCTGCCGTTTATTTAAATGCTTCATTTAAGGAAATGACTACAGATTGTGGTATTGACGTTCTGAGTTTTGGAGGAACCAAGAATGGTTTGATGGGAGGAGAAAGCGTTGTAGTGTTGAATCCGCAATTATTTAATAAGGCAAAATATATTCGAAAACAATCTGCTCAGTTAGCTTCAAAAATGAGGTATATTTCGGCTCAGTTTGTAGCATATTTAACAGACGACTTATGGCTGAAAAATGCAGTACATTCAAACAGAATGGCAGGATTGTTATATGAAAATTTAAAAAAATACCCCGGGATTTCGTTTACTCAGGAGGTTGAGACTAATGCAATTTTTTTTAAATTGCCAAAACAGCTATCAAATAGACTATTAGAAAAATGGTTTTTCTACTATTGGAATGAAAACGAAGGTGAAATCCGATTGGTTACTTCATTTGATACTGATGAGAATGATATAAATGAGTTTATAGATGATCTGGATAATATTATAAATAAACAAAAATAAAAACCAATGAAAAAAATTTTAATTGTAGCTTCATTGCTATGTTTTAATATTTCCCTTAATGCTCAGGTAAAAAATACTGTACCTGCCACAAAAATTATGATGTCGCAAAATGCTGATAAAAGCATGAAGAATCAGATTACTGAAAGCAGTGCTAAAGCTGTCTTAAATGTAAAAGATTTTGAGAATGATACTATTTATTATAGCATTAATAACTTAAGTGCTCAGAATGATATAGTTGAAGATACTTTATTTCTCAAATCAGCAAATCAGGTAATAGATTTAAAAATTAATGGTCCAAGTCTGGTAAAGATTTATTCAAAAAAATCTTTTTTACTAAGAAAAAATGGGAAGAAGTATCTTGCAAACCACAGGTCAATATCATTAGTTTTGAAACCGGGACAGGATGTTCGCATTTCGGGTGTATTTGATAATAACAAATTGATATATAGAGTTGAAGGCGATGATTTGAATAAGACTTTCGGAGAAATGAGATTGAAATCATTAAACGAAGATGCTTTACTTAACACCGAAATGCTTAAAATTGATTCAATGCAATACAGCGGAGCAGATGAAAAAATTGTTGATTCTCTTTGGGAAGAGCTGGATAAGAAACAAAAAAATCTTTTGTCTGACAATTGGAAGTTTATAAAGGAAAATCCTGAAAATGAACTATCAGCTTTTTATATGTCATCACTTCCAATGGATTCAATACCAGTTTATATGAATTTTTTAAGTGCTAATCTTAAGAATGGAGATTATAGTAAGTTTTTAAATAATCTGAATGCTAAATACAAAAGATATGATGAAATAAATCAGGCTCAGAAAAAAGTTACTGAAGGTAAACAGGCTCCTGATTTCTCCCTGACTTCAATTGATGGTAAGCAAGTTGAATTATCTGATTTTAAGGATAAGTATATAGTTATTGATTTTTGGGGGAGCTGGTGCTACTGGTGTATAAAAGGTGTGCCACAGATGAAAGAGTATTATGCGAAATATAAGAATAAAGTAGAATTTATAGGCATAGCTTGTCGCGATAAAGATACTGCCTGGAGGGAGTCAGTAGCTAAAAATGAAATGAACTGGGTTCAACTATATAATCAGACAAAAGATGATGTTTCAGTTTTATATGGAGTGACAGGTTATCCCACAAAGTTTATTCTTGATAAAGATCATAAAGTGGTTTATAAAGTAATTGGTGAAGATCCTGCTTTTTATACAAAGATGGATGAGTTGTTTAAATAATAATTGACAGAATATGAGGTTTTTAGGATTAATACCTGCGAGATTTGCTTCAAGTAGATTTCCTGGCAAACCACTGGTAGATATTGGTGGCAAATCGATGATCAGGAGAGTATATGAACAGGTTTCACCGGTTTTGGACGAAGTATGGGTTGCAACTGATGATGAAAGGATACAAAAAGAGGTAGTCAGTTTTGGAGGGAAAGTCGTAATGACATCCGATACGCACAAAAGTGGTACTGACAGATGTTTGGAAGCCTCTCAAAAGATAGGAGGAGACTTTGATGTTATAATAAATATTCAGGGTGATGAACCATTTATTCAACCCTCTCAAATTGAAAGTCTTAAAGCTTGTTTTATTAATTATCCTGAGATAAAGCTGGCCACACTTATTAAAAAAATAACTGAAAAAGACGGTGTACAGTCTTTGATTAATCCTAATTCACCCAAAGTTGTTATTGACTCAAGAGGCAGGGCTTTATACTTTAGTCGTTCAGTTATCCCATTTATAAGAGGTTTGGAACTTGATAGCTGGCTAAAGAATGGTTTGTTTTATAAACATATTGGAATATACGGCTATAAAAAAGATACGTTGCAGGAAATTGCAACATTGCCTCAATCTAATCTGGAAAAACTTGAATCTCTTGAACAACTCAGATGGATAGAAAATGGATATCAAATTCAAACTGCGATAACTGATTTTGAAAATATTGCTGTGGATACACCTGAAGATCTTGAAAAGATTAATGAATTCCTTATTAAAAATAGTTGATTTTGCAATAGAAGGACTATTTCTTCGTTAATAAACAAGAATCAAGTGTATGGAAATCATTGAAGTATCTCAAAAGGTCTACGACTCTTATTTTAAGGATATACCATGTTTTAACAAGGCATCTTTTAATGAATTGAACTCTCAGAAATGTGAGAAAGTTCATTATCTGTTTTTTAAAGATAAAAAAATCAGACTCGGCTTAATATACGGTGAAACCGGTAAAAATATCTATAGTCCGTTTTCAGCACCTTTTGGAGGATTTTCAACAAATAATTCAAAAATAAAAATTGAATATATTGAAGAATCAATCGTACTGTTTGAGGAATATTTAAAAACATCTGGTACAGAATGCGCTAAAATAGCTTTACCTCCGCTTTTTTACGATGATTCTTTTATAACAAAAATAACTCACGTACTATACCAGAAAGAATGGATTCTGGATCAAATGGATCTCAATTATTATTTTGTTCTGGATGATATTAGCAAAGATTTTGGTTTCCCCGTAATGACTTACAGTGCCAGGAAAAATTTATCAGCTTCAAATGGTAATAATCTTCAATTCGCTTTTTGGAAAGACGAAGAACATTTATCAATTGCCTATGATATTATTGAAAAAAACAGGGCAATGAAGGGCTATCCATTAAGTATGACCAAAGATCAGATGATTGCGACTGCTAAAGTCGTTTCTGTGGAATCCATGCTGGTGAGTCTGGATGATAAAAATATTGCAGGTGCGATTATATATATGGTAACCAAAAACATACCACAGGTAGTTTATTGGGGTGATGATATTGAATATTCCGGAATGCGGACTATGAATTTTTTGTCATATAACCTTTTTTTACACTATCAAAAACGTGGTTTTACGATTATTGATGTTGGAACAGCCATGATAGGTAATAAACCAAATTATGGTTTATGTGAATTCAAGGAATCAATAGGTTGTAAAATTCAGCCAAGAATTACTTTCAGAAAAGACTTCTAAATCACTTATCATGAAACCATTACTATATTTAATAAATAATATCAGAATCAAATGCTACAGGAAGATTTGGAGTAAAAATGTAACTATTGAAGGTCAACCTGTACTAAATCAACCTTTAATGATTAATGGTATTGGAAATATCGTATTTGGTGAAAATGTAAATATTGGCTATAGAAATTCACAACAATTTCTTAGCATGTATACATATTTTGATTTAAGGGGAACCGGTGCTTCCATAAAAATTGGTAAAAATGTTATTCTTAATAATAATACCTGTTTCAATGCAGATAAATCATCAATTACTATTGGTAATGATACAGTTGCAGGTGTCAATCTTTCGATAATGACCAGTGATGGTCACAATATTGAAGGTTCAGAAAGGCATGATACAAATTATCCCGGATTGCCTGTTGTGATAGGAGAGAACGTATTCATCGGAGATAATGTATTGATCTTAAAAGGAGTGAATATTGGAAAAAATTCTGTAATCGGTGCTGGGTCTGTAGTTACTAAAGATATTCCTGAAAATGCTATAGCTGCCGGGAATCCATGCAGGATTCTAAGATTAATCAATCAGGATTGAAGTGGAAAAGGGAAATGACAATTCATATAACCAGATTGCAAAATCGACAGGTATATTTGGCGGATCACAGTTCCTTATTATAATCATTGGTATATTAAGGACAAAAATTCTTGCCGTTCTGCTTGGGACATACGGCATAGGTCTGGTTGGTATGTACCAGTCTGTGATAGATTTTTTTAAAACCTTCGCAGGAATGGGTTTCAATTTTAGTTTGGTTAAAGAAATATCTCAGGCTTCCGAATCTGGAAATAAAGATAAGCTTGCTGTAGCAATTTCAGTATCAAAACGTTTGCTTTGGTATACAGGAGTTTTGGGCATGCTTTTATTGATAATTTTCTGCGTGCCGGCAAGCAGGGTGTTTTTTGGAGATTCTGGTAAATCACTGCATTTATGCTTTCTCTCTTTTGCCGTTTTTACCGGTATATTATCTACAGGGCAAGTAGCATATTTACAAGGTACCAGACAGATAATTAAGATGGCAAAAGCGACATTATATGGCTCGACAGTTGGTTTGATTTTATCGGTTTCACTTTATTATATATTTGGTATAGAAGGTATTGTGCCTGCATTGATTGGTGCATCTGTTATTAATTTATTTTTCTCATGGTTTTTCTCTCATAAAGAGATGCTTGCTAAAGTAAAGATTAGTTTCGGAGAAACCATTAAGAAAGGTATGAATATGATAAGGTTAGGTTTCTTTACAATGCTTACCGGAATTATTTCTACGTTAGCAATGCTGTTTTTAAAAAGCTTTATCATTAAAGTGGACAGTCTGGAAACTCTTGGATTATTTCAGGCGGTTTGGTCAATATCATTTACTTATATTGGTGCTTTACTGACATCTATGGGTGCTGATTATTATCCTAAGCTTTGTGGTCTGGCTGAAGATAACAAATCAATGATAACATTTGCTAACCAACAAACCAGATTTGTACTATTGATATCATCCCCAATACTTATAGTTGCCTTACTTTTGTCAGTTCCTATACTTAACATACTTTATTCCAGCAAATTTACCGGAGCTGAGAATCTTATGTATTTTCAACTTTTCGGATTATTTCTGAAGGTTTTTACCTGGCCAATAGGTTTTATCCTGCTTGCTAAAGGGAAAGGTTTAAGATTTTTTCTGGTTGATTTAATCTGGTTTGTAATATATTGTACATCAACTTGTTTAGGATGGAAAGCATTTGGGGTAGAGTCTGCAGGTATTGCATTTGTGATTTCTTATTTAGTTTATTTACCAATGGTTTATCTTGTCGTCAGACCTTTGTGCGATTTAAAATATGAAAAAACGAATATTCTGTACTTCATCATATTTTTGCTCCTGATATCTTCGGCCTTAGTGGTTTCATTAATTTTTAATGGTTGGATTTTTAGAATTTCCGGATTTGTGATAGCAATCATTTCTTTGTTAATTGCAATACATGGATTAAACAATATTCTGCCTGCAAAGAATTGGTTTAATTATATAAAAAAGGTCTTATTCAAATAGTTTAATATGGATAAAAAATGGCCTTTGGTTTCGGTTCTGGTAGTAACTTATAATCAGGAATCTTTTATCAGGCAAACTCTTGATAGCCTGATAGAACAAGATTGTCCGTTTGATTATGAAATCCTGATTGGTGAAGATAATTCAACTGATGGAACCCGTGACATTTGTATAGAATACGAAAAAAATTATCCTGATAAAGTCAGACTTTTCCTGAATCAAAGTAATAAAGGTTTCATTAAAAACTATTTTGGTCTGTTTGAGTATGTAAAAGGTAAATATTTGGCTGAATGTGGCGGAGATGATTACTGGTGCGATAAGTCTAAATTAAAAAGACAGGTTGATATACTTGATGCTAATCCTGAAGTCGGTTTGGTTTATGGTAATTTTAAGATATTCAATGAATCCGAATCAAAATTTGAAAGTTCTGCTATAAATATCAATTGTGATTGGTTTGATAAAGATTACTATGGGAAAAATGCTGTATCAGATTATATTAATGGTTTAAAAGTCCCACGTGTCGTTCTATCTACTGCTTGTTACAGAGCTGATTGGGTGAAACGTTTTTTTGAAGAAAAAGCCCAACTGTTTGATCTCGAAAACATTGTTTGTGAAGATTTACCGTTAACAACATGTTTTTTAGAAAGAGGTCCTTTATACATGATGAAAGATGATCTTATGGTATACAGATTGATGGAAGAATCTGAAAGCCATTCCAAAAATACAGATAAGTACATGAGAGGTTTCGCTTGGAATGTCTTTCGTCAGACTATAAATATTTCTGAGAATTTTAATATCCCCGTTAAAGACATATCAGAATATATTAAAAGGTTATACCCTGATTTTTGTCTTCATGCATTTAAAACCGGTGACAATAAATGGATAAAAGAAATTTTTAAATTTTCCAAAGAACACAATCTCAAAGTTGGATTTAAACAAAAAATATTAAGATTTCTTACTGAAACATATATTCTGAAAAAAGTATCGAGATCGCTTTATTTTGCCTGCAAAGGCATAAATTAAGGGTATAATTTATACAATAGCTGAAATACATTAGTATGGAGACCGGGAGAATATTATTTATTTGTCCATCATATCCTGCAATTGGAGGTGTGGAAACAGTAACTTCAATGTTGGTTGATTACTTTATAAGCAAAGAATATGTTGTTTTCATTCTGGTTTCATGCGATAGAAGGGCAGAAGAAGTTGCTTCTCATAAACATTCCGGTTTGATTTATCTGATGAAAGGTGTATTGAATTCTGATTTTAATATCAGTTACATACAAGATTTTATTATTAACAATGATATCAAATATGTTTTTAATCAGGGTGTATTCTCGGAATTCAGAAAAAGATCCTGGCAAAAAAACGACTTAATTCTTATAAATACTCTTCATTCGTGCCCGTTTTGGGAAGTTGAAAAGTTTGGACATAGTAGTTTCTTATCCCTTTTTAAGACTGAAAAAACTGTATTTAAGAAGTTAAAATTGATTATAAGATACCCTTTATACAAAATCAATCCATATCTGGCTTTTCCCAATATATTCAGAAATTACAGATTGGCCATTGAAGAATCCGATTATTACGTTGTTCTTAATCAATCATATAAAAGAATCCTTGAAAATAAATTATTTAAAGGTAAATCAATAGAAAAGATTAAAGTCATTCCCAATCCTTCGAATGCAGGTGAGCGAATTTTAGTATTTGAAAAAGAAAAAATAATACTTTATGCAGGAAGACTTGTAAAGGTCCCTAAAAGGGTTGACAGATTGCTAAGTATCTGGAAAATTATTGAGGATAAATTGAAAGATTGGAATCTGATTATACTTGGAGATGGTGAAGAAAAGCCAAATCTGGAAAAAATCTCTAAAGAAATGAATCTGAAAAGGATAACATTTGAAGGCTATAAACCTGCTTATGATTATTACCGGAAAGCTGCAATAATATGTCTTACCTCAGATTATGAAGGTGCTCCTCTGGTAATAACTGAAGCTCAAAGTTACGGAGTAGTACCGATTTCATTTGATAGTTCAGCAGGCATCAGAGATATGATACAGGATGGGGTAGACGGAATTATCGTAAAACAAGGTGATGTTGATATGTTGTCAGGGGAATTACTTAAACTGGCGTCTGACAATGCCCTGAGAGAAAGCATGAGTAAAAAATGCATTGACAAATCACTCAAAAATGATTTGGAAAAAATCGGAATCAGCTGGACTGAGCTTTTTAAAAAATCAGACTAAAACAGAAACTCAGCTAATCTCCAGAAACCTCTTCCTCCGGATCCGGTATAAAGGTAATGTAACTTAATAACGTTTCTTGAAAATGCTTTATTTTTTTCGGGAAGTTTATTCAGAGCGTCACCGAGAAAAGCTTCAGATAACTTTTTATGACCTTCAAGCTTAATCTGGGCCGCAACTGTACTGATTCTAAAACACAAAGCTCTTTGTAGTTTATCCCTGAAACTAAGATCTTCGATATTGTCGATTATTGTCTGTATTTTCTGAATAGTCCTGTTAAGTTTGTAATGGTCGTCAGTGTATGAATTGCTGCTGATAGCGTTTTTGTGCATCAAAACTTCATACAGAGGATTACCTTTTATAAAAATAATTCTCTCAGTATTAAGTAATATTCTGAAACCAAATTCCAAATCCTGCCACCTCGATAAAGATTTATCCCATAAGCCGGCTTTTTCAAAAAGTGACCTTTTAAAAATCATTCCATGCGTAGCCAATACCGTATCAAATAACTGGCTTTCAGGTTTTTTTGAATATCTTTTTGGCCTTCTGGTAAGTTTCCCTTCAGGGGTTCTTATCTGGAAAGGAAAAGCTAAAACCTCGGGGAAATCAAATTTATACAGATTTCTGTATATAGTCTCCAGGCTTCCGGGGAACATAATGTCATCAGAGTCAAAAAAGTACACATAATCACCATCAGAATTCTTGAAACCTTTATTTCTTGCAGCATTTGCTCCGGGCTTGGTTTCAGTAATGACTTTAATTAATAACGACTGGTCTTTGTTATCCTCGATTAATTTTTGGCAAATATCTAAAGAGCCGTCATTTGAATTGTTATCAACAAGAACTAATTCAAAGGGTCTGAAAGTTTGATTAATAATCGACTGCAAAGTATTTTCAAGGATTTCATGCCTGTTAAATACAGGTACAATTACAGAAATCAAAGGATTTTCCATAGTAATGGTTTTTCAGGAGTTATGTATTAATAATCAGACTGATACCGGAAGTAAGGTTTTCATACAAAGAATACTATCATCATTTACCATTTAATACAAATATATATTTTAAATCACAGAGTTGTTCAAAGTATCTTAATTTCTTTATTTTTGTCATCATTAATTTATTATAATGCAAACCGTCCAACTACTAATATCAACATTTGGCAGCCGCATTAATCAGGTTGAAAAAGTGTTGTTGCCTCCTGAAGATGGGGTTTCATACATAATTTCGCATCAGAAGTCTGACGGATTTGATATTCTGATACCTGAAAGCTTACAAAGGGATGATGTTTCCGTTTTTCAGATAGAGGGCAGAGGGTTGGCCAGAAACAGGAATAATTGTCTTGTTCATGCCAGTGCAGATATAGTTATGATACTGGATGACGATGTAACTATCAAGTCTGAATATATTCAACAGGTAAGAGACTTTTTTGAAAACGAAGATGTTGATATAGCTTGCAGCAAAATTAAAACCCCCGATAATCAACCCACATATAAAACATATCCTGAATATCCGGTTTTACTTGACAGTTTGGATCAGTTTAAATCAGTAAGTTCTATAGAAATGTCAATTAGATTAAAATCAGTAAGTGATAAATCAATATTTTTTGATGAGAGATTTGGACTTGGCACTAAATTGAGTAGTGGTGAAGAGTTTGTCTTTTTGGTAGAATGCTGGAGGCAAAAGCTTAAAATCAAGTATTTCCCTGTATTTACTGTTGAGCATGATTATCAAAGTTCAGGAAAAGATAAATCTTTTTTAAGTGATGAAAAGCTCATGGTAGCCGGTGCACATTCGTTTTATCTGTTTGGTAACAAGGCTTATATATATAATTTTTTGTCGGTATTCAGAAGATTTTTCGCGATTATTAAATCAGGCATTAATCCTGTTCATTTCCTTAAGATGAAAAATGCAGGTTCAACTTTCCTTCGATTTTATTAATGTGTTTGTTTATACAGACACATATAACCCAATCTGTAACAGTCAAATATGAATAAACTTGGTTTTGAGTTTATTAAATTGCTTTTCATAGTTTTTCTAAAGATTCTAAACAATACAGATCCTGCTTTATCGAGTTTCAAACGACATATTCTATCGAAAACTCTGAAAATTTTTATGCTTTTTAAAAGAGTATCCTGTCTGAAGACTGGATTAGTAAAATATTTTGATGCAGAAACCAGACTTTTTTCCAAAAAGATTATATTATCCTCAAGTCCTGTATGTATCAAAGGATTATCTATATGAAGTATTGAGATACCCGCTTTACTTAATTCATACCCGATTAAAGTATCTTCATGACCATAATCTGTAATTGATTCGTCAAAAGGATGATTGATCATTATTTCCTTTTTTGTCAGAAACTGAAAAGAAGAGAATGATTTATATGGTTGAATATTTTTAACCATTGGGCTGATATATTCCCGGTTTCTTCCGTAGTACCATCTGAGGATTTTTTCTTTTTCAGGCATTATTTTGTCATATACTACACCTCCTACGATGACCTCAGATCTTTCAATATTCTCAAGATACTTTTCAATATATTTATTATCAGTTATTTGCGCATCACAATCAATTAATAAAATATTTGGGAAAGAAGCCATTGAAACCAGCTTGTTTCTGCTTTTAGCAGCTCCGGAATTTTCAGTATTAATAACAAATCTGCAACAAGGATATCCTGAGATGGCTTTATTTTCAGTCATATATTTAGTGGATGCATCATCAAGAACAATAATTTCAAAATCAATTTTAAGATCACGGCATTGTGTATATAAATCATATACCAGCTTGCTGCAATCATGATTATATTCTGGAATTAGTATAGATAGCATTTTTCAGGATAAGTCTAAACATAGTTAAACGATATACAAATTTAAAATTTATATCACTATTTTTGCTAATAAAAAATTTGAAATGCGATTATTTGAAAATATATCACTCAGAGACAAACATACATTTCATATAGATGTAAAATCACGTTATTGGATTGATTTTGAGAAAACCGAAGAACTAAAAAATATTTTTAATAATCCGGGTTTTTCAAATCTGCCTTATTATATAATTGGCGGAGGTAGTAACATACTTTTCAATAATGATTTTCCCGGTTTTTTAATTCATTCCTGTATAAAAGGCATCGACGTTGTCTGCGAAGATTCAGATAATGTATTAGTCAGAGTCGGATCTGGTATTAACTGGGATAATTTTGTTTATGAATCACTTAGCAGAGGATGGTCAGGAGCAGAAAATTTATCCGGAATTCCCGGAGATGTTGGTGCGACTCCTGTGCAGAATATTGGTGCTTATGGTGTTGAAGCCGGCGATCTGATTTATTCAACTGAAGCTTATAACATTGAAACCGGAGAGGTCGGATGTTTCAAAAATTCAGATTGCGACTTTTCATACAGAAACAGCGTTTTTAAAAAAGAATTGAAAGGAAAATATGTAATCTGTTATGTTACATTCAGGCTTTCAAAAAAGTTTGTACCTGTGCTTAATTATGGAGATCTCGAGTCAAGACTAATGAAAACCGGTGATATTTCTCCTTTTGCTGTAAGAAATGCAATAATTTCAATAAGATCTGAAAAATTGCCTGATCCTGATGTGACAGGAAATGCAGGAAGCTTTTTTATGAACCCTGTAATTACATCAGAAGAATATTTTAGATTAAAAGCTTCATTTCCTGATTTAAACGGATGGCTTCAAAAAGATGGTAAATACAAGGTTTCTGCCGCCTGGTGCATAGAAAAATCCGGTTGGAAAGGTAAAACTTATGGTAATGCAGGTGTTCATCCGAAACAAGCTCTTGTGCTTGTAAATAATGGAGTATCAACAAGCAAGGAAATTATTGAATTATCAGAATTAATACGCCGGGATGTTTTATCTGAATTTGGAATTAATCTGATACCAGAAGTCTTGATAATAAAATGATTACGTGTGAAACGAGCATGTGGCGTTCCATATTGCCTTAGTGTAAAAAATAATAAATAACGTATGAAAATTACTTTTTTAGGTACAGGTACTTCAACAGGTAATCCCCAGATATTATGTGAGTGTAAAACCTGCAAATCAGAAGATCCAAAAGATATCAGGCTAAGATCCTCTGTATTTGTTGAAACCGATGACGCTTCAATATTGATTGATTGCGGACCGGATTTCAGATACCAGTCACTAAGGTCGGGAATTAAAAAGATTGATTCAGTGATTTTAACTCATGAACATTATGATCATGTCGGAGGCCTGGATGACCTGAGGCCTTTTTGTAAAGTTAGGGATTTACCTTTGTATTCATTATGCAGAGTTCTTAAAAAGATTCAGGAATATATGCCATACAGCTTCACAAAAAATCCTTATTCGGGAGTACCTGTATTTGAACTTAATGAAGTTGATAATCAAGTTTTTAAAATAAATAACACCAGCATAATTCCCATAAAACTTATGCATTACAAACTGGAAGTATTGGGAGTTAGAATTGGCGATTTTGCCTATCTCACTGATTTTAATTATATTAATAATCATGAGTTGGGTAAACTTCACGGTTTAAAAGTACTTGTAATTGATGCTTTAAGAAAGGAAAAGCATATATCCCATAATTCACTTTATGAATCACTTGGAATTATTGATTTGATTAAACCCGAAAAAACATTGTTAATCCATATGAGTCATGATATGGGACTTCATAAAGAAGTTAACGATGAGTTACCTGAAAATATCAGTTTATCATGGGATAATCTTGAAATATCAATCAAATAAAAAAAAGCTTTATATTGATAAAACAGCTGCTACTTTTTTTAGTATTTTTGTAAATAAAACCATAAAAATCGACCTATGAAATTTACTGTATCAAGTTCTTCATTACAGAGTCATCTGCAGGCAATTAGCCGTGTGATAAACTCAAAGAACACCCTACCGGTTCTTGAGTGTTTCCATTTAAAAATAGAAGGTCTCAAATTGATTGCTACAGCTTCTGATACTGAGACTACCTTAGTAACATCTCTTGATTTGATTAGCTCTGATCAGGATGGTTCATTCGCGATTTCTTCAAAAACATTGCTGGATGCTCTTCGTGAATTAACTGAGCAGCCATTATCAATTGAAATCAATGAAAACAGTCTTGAAGTTACTATACTTTATCAAAACGGTAGATATAAATTTGTAGCTCAGAATGGTGATGAATTTCCAAGATTAAAAGGTCTTAAAGAGAATCCGGGGAATATTGAAATTCCGGCTTCCGCTTTGCTGAGAGGCATAAATACGACATTATTTGCTTCAGCTGATGATGAGTTGCGTCCTGTTATGAATGGTGTAGTACTTGATATAACAAATGAAGATGTAACTTTTGTGGCTTCAGACGCTCATAAGCTTGTAAGACTTAAAAACAGTTCAATAAAGGGTGAACAAAAATCCACTCTGATTTTACCCAAAAAACCTGCTAATCTTTTACGTGCAATTCTGCCCAAGGAAACAGGCAATGTTTTGGTTTCTTTTGATGATAATAATGTATTATTTATACTTTCCAATTATCAGATGTTTTGCAGGCTTGTCGAGGGCAGATTCCCTAATTATAATGCTGTAATTCCTCAAAATAATCCATACAGAGTTATTGTTGACAGAATTTCCTTTTTAAATACTCTCAAACGTGTAGCAATTTTTGCTAATCAGTCAACTAGTTTGGTTAAGATTTCAATTAATCAAAACAATATGGATCTGACTTCACAGGATATTGATTTCTCAACATCAGCTGAAGAAAGCATTACATGTCAATATGAGGGAGAGCCAATTAATATAGGATTTAAGGCTCAGTTTATTATTGATATTGTTAATAACCTTGAAACTCAGGAAATTACTCTTGAGTTAGCGGATCCATCCAGAGCCGGTTTGTTTTTACCAATTGAAAATAATGAAAACGAAGATTTATTGATGTTATTAATGCCGATGTTGATTAATGAATAAATCTAAGATTTAGATTTTTAAGTATAAAATTTAGTGATTATGAATGAGGCTGTTTTGATTAAGCAGCCTCATGGCATCTAATAAAAAACCAATTTAATGAAGCTTAATTTAACCAACAGCCTGATTTTTTTTGATCTGGAAACCACAGGTATAAATCCCGGAACTGACAGAATTGTTGAGATTTCATGGCTTAAGGTCTATCCTAACGGTAAGGAAGAAAGTAAAACAATAAGAGTTAATCCCGGCATTCCAATTCCAAAGGAAGCATCAGATATTCACCATATAACAGATGCAGATGTTGCTGATTGTCCGGCTTTTAAAGAAGTTGGTAAGTTAATAGCACGAGAATTTGAAGGTTGCGACATTGCCGGTTTCAATTCAAACAGATATGATGTTCCTCTTCTTGCTGAAGAATTTTTGAGAAATGATGTGGATATTGATTTGTCAAAGCATAAGTTTATTGATGTCCAGGTTATTTTTCATAAGATGGAACAGAGGACACTAAGTGCTGCGTATAAATTTTATTGCGGTTTGGATCTAGAAGGTGCACATGGAGCTGAAGCTGACACAAAAGCGACTTATGAAGTTCTGAAGGCTCAACTGGACAAATACCCGGATCTGGAAAATAATGTATCATTTTTGTCTGAATTTTCTACACAAAACAAGAATGTTGATTTTGCCGGCAAAATCATTTATAATGACAAAGGCGTTGAGGTTTTTAATTTTGGAAAGTATAAAGATGTTCCTGTAGAGGAAGTCCTCAAAAAAGATTTAGGATATTATGGTTGGATAATGAATGGTGAGTTTTCACTCCATACAAAAAAAGTTCTTACCAGAATCAGACTCAGATCTCTTAATAAATAATACTTATGCTTAAAGGTAAACATGTATTGATCGGTATTTCAGGAGGTATTGCTGCATACAAAATTCCTGAATTAATCAGGTTATTTATTAAATCCGGTGCTGAAGTCAAGGTTATCGCTACTAAAAATGCTCTTGAATTTGTTACACCACTGACATTGGAGACATTATCTCAAAACAAGTTGTATTGTGAAACCTTTGACTCTGCTAATCAATACTCAACAGACCATATTTCTCATGCAAAATGGGGTGACATTTTAGTTGTTGCACCTGCCACGGCTAATATCATAGGCAAATTTGCCAATGGTATAGCTGATGATGCTTTATCAACCACTTTCATGGCTTTTGATAAAACTGTTTATGTTGCTCCGGCGATGAATGTGAATATGTATGAACATCCTGAATTACAGGATAACATTGTCAAACTTAAAAAAAGGGGAGTTTGTATTATTGAACCTGATGACGGTGAATTAGCCTGTGGTGATATTGGTAAAGGAAGAATGGAAGAACCTGCAGGTATTCTTAAAAATGTCGTTGAGTCTTTACTTCTGCAATCTTCATGGTCCGGAAAAAAAATTCTTATTACTGCTGGTCCTACATATGAAAAAATTGATCCTGTACGTTTTATTGGTAATTATTCATCCGGTAAGATGGGTTTTGCTATTGCTGAAGCATGTGCAAGCAGAGGCGCTGAAGTATATTTAATATCCGGTCCGGTCAGTTTAAAAACATTTCACCCTAATATTATCAGGATCGATGTTGAATCCGCTGAAGAAATGTATCAGGAATCAATAAAAATATTTTCTGATATGAATGCAGCCATTTTATCTGCAGCTGTTGCTGACTTTACTCCTGAAACTGTTTTTGATATAAAAAAGAAAAGAGGAAACGAAGATTTAATCTTAAGATTGAAACCCACAAAGGACATTGCATTTTCTTTAGGTAAGATGAAAAATGATAATCAGATTCTGGTTGGCTTTGCTCTGGAAACTGACAACGAAGAGGAAAATGCTCTTTTAAAACTCGATAAGAAAAATCTTGATTTTATAGTGCTCAATTCTTTAAAAGAAGAAGGTGCAGGTTTTCGGTATGATACTAATAAAATATTGATTATCAATAAAGAAGGTTATAGATTTGATTTTCCTTTAAAGGAGAAGAAAGAAGTAGCTGAAGATATATCAAATACATTAAATATTTGTTTTATTAATAATAAATAAATATATATCTTTGCGTTTGATTTACTTATTTATGCATATTATACATGAAATTGAAATTACTTACAGTTTTCGCATTAACGCTATTTTCTGTGCTGGTACCTGCAAGTGCTCAGGAACTGGATTGTAAGATACAGGTTAATTCACAGCAAATGACAGGAGACAAGACTATCTATGATAATTTCAAGACTTCTGTTGAGACATTCATGAACTCTAATCAATGGTCAAATCTGCAACTAAAAAAAAATGAGAAGATATCATGTTCAATGAATTTCATTTTTAAAAAAAGGGAAGGAGATAACCATACCTGTGAATTTCAGATGCAGTCTCAACGTCCGGTATTTGGTTCCATGCTTACGACATCATTGCTTAATATCAGAGAAGAAATCTCATTTGAATTTTCAGAAAATCAGGTCCTTACTTTTAATGAGACTTTAATTGACAATAATCTGACAGCTACTCTTGCATTTTGGGCTTACGTGATTATTGGTATGGATTTTGACAGTTTTTCAAAACTCGGGGGTACACCTTTTTTTCAGAAAGCTCAGGAAATCGCAGGTATAGCACAGGGAAGTTTAGGGGATTTATGGAAAGGACAGGAAGATAAAAATCATTGGGGCTGGATTAATGTACTTACTGATGAAAATCAGCCCTCGCTAAGACTTTTATCTTACGAATATCATCGTACAGGACTGGATGAAATGTATAAAGATGTTGAAAAAGGCAGAAGTGGCATTTCTAAATCTCTTAATAATTTAAAAACCGCAAAACAGGTTAAACCAAGATCTCCTTTACTGGCGAATTTTATTGATACGAAAGCAGATGAACTGGTTAATGTTTATTCTAAAGCTCCGGTTCAGGAAAAAATGAACGTATATAACTTGCTTACAGAGATTTATCCGGCTTCAAGCAATAGATTACAAGGTATAAAAAATAACAGATAATGCTTGCCAGACTCCATATTGAAAATTATGCGCTGATTGATAAACTTGATCTTGATTTTGAAGATGGTTTTACAGTAATCACCGGTGAGACTGGTGCAGGTAAATCAATTCTTCTTGGAGCATTATCACTGATATCTGGGCTAAGATCAGATGCAAAAGTAATAATGGAAGGATCTTCAAAATGTATCGTTGAAGCCGAGTTTAGGCTTGACGACGATTATTTTGAAAGATTGTTCCAGTTAAATGATCTGGACTATTACACCGGGAGTTGTATAATAAGGAGAGAATTATTTGAAAATGGTAAAAGCCGGGCATTTATTAATGACTCGCCGGTTTCATTGAATATTCTAAAAGAAATATCAGGTTTGCTTATTGATATTCATTCGCAGCATCAAAATCTTTTATTGGCAAAAGAAAGCTTTCAATTAAATTTCATAGACTCTGTCAGTAAGAATAAAAATATTTTGAATGATTACAAGGCATCTTTTTTTAGATTAAAAGAACTTACTTCTGATTTGAAAAAAATCGAATCCCTGTCTGAAAAATCAAAAGAAGAAGAAGATTACATCAGGTTTCAATACAATCAACTACTTGAAGCCAAACTAAAAGATGGAGAACTGGAATCGCTTGAGTCTGAATGGAATATTTTAAGTCATGGAGAGGAAATTAAGTCCGGACTCAGTTTGATTTCTGATATTTTTGATAATGACGAGAAAGGTGTTCTGTTTAATTTAAAGAATATTATTAATCAGGTTACATCTATTGGAAAGTTAACTGATAGCTTTACTGAAATTAAGGAAAGGCTTTCGGTTGATATGATTGACCTGAAAGATATTTCTGAAGAAATCAGGAATAGATTTGAAGATATTGAAATAGATCCTGAAAGACTGTTAGTAATTGAGGGAAGATTGAATTTAATAAACAGTCTTCAACAAAAGCATCATGTAAACAGTGTAAAGGAGTTGATTTCTATCAGAGATAGTTGTTTTGAAAAACTTCAGAAGATAGATTCATTTGAAGAAGAAATATTGTCTCT
>CAZCPI010000002.1:7866-46977 GCA_964500535.1 uncultured Bacteroidales bacterium | reverse complement strand
GTCGGCGTCTCAGTTATCCTGAGTCGGCGTCTCAGCCATACTGTGTCGGCGTCTCAGCATTTATTTAAACACGACCATGAGAAATAAGTCATGGTAAAATTAGTAATTTAGAGCTATGCTATAAATATTTACAATAAAAATGCTGAGATGATCTGTAAATAAACAAACTTACAAATAGATTAATTATTTCTCAGATTGTCAATGACTAATCAATGAAATAAACATTCTGCTCGATATGTTTTGAAACCGGTTTCTCCTCACCTATCAACCATACTACATCTCCTGCTTCAAGAGTTGTTGTGGCTTCAGGATTGACAATCTGGCGGTTCTGCCTCTCAAGGCCGATGACAAGACATTTAGTCCTTGCACTGATATTTGACTCTATAAGATTTTTACCGGTCAAAGGCGACTTTTCACTTAACGGAATACCCGAACAAGTGATACGCTCGCGCTCTTCCTTTCTGTTATACTCAAGTTTTGAGAAACCATGCATAGTAATAAAAGAATGATCTACAAATTCAAGGTTTATGGACTCATCTTCCTGCAACTTCCTTAGTGAACTTCTTTTACCCGCAACTCTTAAAGTATCACCTTCCATTAGTTCATAATCACCTTTTGGTATATTTATAAAATCATTTGATTTTGTACGGATTCTTATCACATTTATGCTGTAATCATCTCTCAAATTGAGATCCCGGATCCTTTTACCCACAAAACTACTGCCTTTCCTTAATCTTAGCGCACACGTAAAAATCTTATAATCAAGCCAATGATTTGCCGCCATGTCACTTAGAAGCATAACACCCTTATTGGATTCAATCTTTTTAAGGTTTTCTTCCATCTGTCTTTCATTAAGGTTAATCAGGAACCTCGACTCAAGTTTCCAGAAACGCCGGAGCAAAGACTTAGACTTAAAAATACCGAACAGCAATAGCAAGGCAAATAAGATGTTAATATATAAAGGAATATCAAAAAAACGGTTTGTAATTATCAATAAAGCAAGAAATACAATAAATACTCTTATACCCATAAGCAACATGATGATATTCCTGTTTTTGGTCCTTTCCATCCACAGATTAAGCACAGTTGCCGAGTTAACATTGTTGCTCATTAAGGCTTTCAAAAAAGGTGACATAACACCAATGGTAAGCAAAAATGATATAGATGAAGCGAGCCATAAAGGTATCCTGGCGGATAAAAACGGTAAAAGATAATTGACTGATATGAATAGTATTGCAATTACAACCGTTGCAATTACAAACAATGAACTTATCAAATCCTTTATCAGAACACTCCATGCTTTCTTGCTTGTAGTAAGCTCCTTCTCTCCTCTTGGCTGATTTAGTTTATACTTAATATTATCAGGTAAAACATTGTTCAGAAACTTATAGAAAGGATCGGAAAGTTTCATAACAAAAGGCGTAGTGAAAATCGTAAATACGGAAACAGCAATTATTACCGGATATAAAAAAGGATCAATAACTTTAAGGGATAAACCAAGATTGGCAATGATGAAAGCAAATTCTCCGGTTTGTCCCAAGCTAAAGCCTGATTTGACGGCTACCTGAAGCGGCTGACCTGACAACAGGAAACCTGTTGTAGAAAACAAAAGCTGACCAATTAAAACGACACAAATCAGGATAACAATAGGCCATATATATTGCATAATAATCACCGGTTGAACCAACATTCCGACAGAAACGAAGAATATGGCTCCAAAGACAATTTTCAGGGGCTCCATGAGCTTCTCTATCCTTTTAACATCATTGGTTTCAGCAAGTATAGAACCCATTATGAAAGCTCCCAGAGCTGCCGAGAAACCGGCACTTACAGCAAGCACGACCATAACAAGACACAGACCAACTGAAATTATCAGTAAAGTCTCTTCATTCATGAGTTTCCTTGTTTTTTTCAGAAAAGTAGGTATCAGGAAAATCCCGAAAATAAACCAGAGCGACAAGAAAAAGAGCAGTTTTGAAATAACAAACAATAACTGAGCTCCATCAAATTCTTTACTTACAGATATGGTTGAAAGCAAAACCATCAAAATAACAGCCACAAGGTCCTCAACGACCAATACTCCAAAAACAAGCTTTGTAAAGGCCTGTTTACTGACCCCCAAATCATTAAAAGATTTAATTATTATGGCAGTAGATGACATGGATAACATTCCACCGAGAAAGAGACAATCCATTGTTGTCCATTTTAACATACTACCAACCAGATAACCGGTAAGCATCATCCCCGTAACAACAACAATAGCAGTAATAAATGCAGTCTTGCCTACCTGAAACAGTTTTTTCAGGCTAAACTCCATACCGAGAGCAAACAATAGAAATATTACACCAATATCAGCCCAGGTCTGGATATTGTGAGTATCTTTAACGGAAATCGGCAGTATATCAATATAAGGACCGGCAAGCATACCTGCTACTATATAGCCCAAAACAAGAGGTTGTTTCAGCCATTTAAAAAGCAGGGTCATCAATCCGGCGGAGATAAGTATTAAAGCCAAATCATAAATCAGAGATGGTATATGAGGCATAAATCTATTTTCTTGTGTGATTATTACAAATTTAATACTTTTTTGAATTCTTTCGAATTAAAATTATATTTGTAGTATCGTTGTTGATGTTTATGAAAAAATAGCTTAAAAACTTCTGATTATAAAGTAAAACGTGTCATGGTATTAGATTCACTAAAAAATGCAGGAAAATATTTTTCCTTAAATCCCTGTTTTAAAAAAGCTTTTGAATACATTGCTGCAAATGATCTTTCGCTATTTGAACCCGGTAAAATAATTCTTGACGGAGACAATCTGTATATTTCTGTCATGGAAATTGAAGGTAAAAAACCTGAAATCGCTAAAATGGAAGCGCATAAGAAGTATATTGATATACAAATAGTTCTTGAAGGTGTTGAAACCATGGGCTGGCTTCCTTTAGACAATTGTATTGATGAGCTGGAGCCTTATAATGAACAAAAGGATATTATCTTTTACAAAAACAAACCTACAGCCAGTGTAGTTGTTAACCCCGGAGAATTTACAATTTTCTTTCCTGAAGACGGTCATGCTCCAGCCATAGGAGAAGGACGAATAAAAAAAGCTGTAATTAAAATTTTAATTTAAACAGACTAAGATGATTGATTCTTCTGTCAGAAAAAAAGCAAATTTAAAGATCGTCAAAAACGACCCCTGGCTTGAGCCGTATAGTGATGCTCTTTCAGGAAGATATGTTTATGCAAAAAACCGCGAAGAAAGTCTTACAAAAGGTAAAACTCTGTCAGAATTTGCAAACGGTCATAACTTTTTTGGTTTGCTTAAAGGCGCTGATTGCTGGACATTCAGGGAATGGGCACCTAATGCAACTAATATATTTTTGATTGGAGATTTCAATAACTGGAAAAAGCTGAATGAATACCGGCTGAATCTTACGGAATCAGGCATATGGGAAGTCACTATACCCCTGGATAAAATTAAGCACGGAGATTTATATAAGATTTTCGTAGAGTGGCCGGGAGGCTCCGGTGAAAGATTGCCATCATATTCGTGGAGAGTTGTTCAGGATAGCCAAACCAGAATTTTCAGTGCTCAGGTATGGGATCCTGAAGAAAAATATGCGTTCAAATCTAAAAAAATTGTGCCAAACACAAATCCTTTGCTTATTTATGAATGTCATATCGGAATGGCTACTCAGGAAGAAAAGGTTGGCACTTACGATGAATTCAGATTAAATGTTTTACCAAGAATAGCCAGGGCAGGATACAATGCTTTGCAGATAATGGCTATCCAGGAACATCCTTATTATGGTTCGTTCGGCTATCACGTTTCAAATTTCTTTGCTCCTGCTTCAAGATTCGGCACGCCGGATGAATTAAAACATTTAATTGACGAAGCTCACGAAATGGGTATTGCAGTAATTATGGATATAGTTCATTCTCATGCTGTTAAAAATACTATTGAAGGGCTTGGAGCACTTGACGGCAGACAGGATTTGTATTTCAGAAGCGAGCATCCTGCATGGGATTCTTTGTGCTTTGATTACCGCAAGGATGAGGTATTGCATTTTCTTCTTTCCAACTGTAAATACTGGATTGAAGAGTTCGATTTTGATGGTTTCAGATTTGATGGTGTAACTTCAATGCTATATTTCAACCATGGTCTTGGTGAAAGTTTCAGCGGTTATGGAGATTATTTTAACGGTAATCAGGATGGTGATGCGATTTGCTATCTTACATTGGCCAATAAACTAATTCATGAAATAAAACCTAAAGCAATAACTATTGCTGAGGAAGTAAGCGGCATGCCCGGCGTTGCATGTACCGTTAACAGCGGAGGCATTGGTTTCGATTTCCGCATGGCAATGGGAATACCCGATTTCTGGATTAAACTTATAAAGGAATTAAAAGACGAGCAATGGAAGCCCGGCAGCATTTGGTGGGAACTAACCAATAGAAGAGCCGACGAAAAAACCATTAATTATGCAGAAAGCCATGACCAGGCTCTTGTTGGTGACAAAACGATAATTTTCAGACTGATAGATTCAGAAATGTATTGGCACATGATGAAGGATGACCAGAACTTTGTTGTTGAGAGAGGTATGGCACTGCATAAAATTATCAGACTTCTGACTGCTTCAACTATGAATGGTGGATATCTGAATTTCATGGGTAATGAATTTGGTCACCCTGAATGGATTGATTTCCCAAGGGAAGGTAATGGCTGGTCTTATAAATATGCCCGTCGTCAATGGAATCTTGCTGACGATCCAAATCTGAAATATCAGTTTTTACTTGGTTTCGACAAGGCACTTATAAATCTTATTAAATCTGATAAAAGCTTTTTGAAAAGCGGGCCTGTACAAAGATGCATCAATGACGGTGATCAGGTTTTAGCATACCAGAGAAATAATTATCTGTTTGTAATCAATCTTCATCCGTACAAATCCTATACCGGTTACGGTATGCTTGTAGATAAAGGGAGCTATAAAATAGTTTTAAATACGGATTCAGCTGAATTCGGAGGTTTCGGACTTTTAAATGAAAGCATCGAACATTTTACTCAAAATGGTATTGAGAAGAATACCGAGCTCGAATGGTTAAGGCTTTATTTGCCTGCAAGGACTGCTATTGTATTGAAAAAAAATAAATAAATAAACAAATTATCATGGGACATCACCAAATTGACAGATTAGATGAGAAAATACTGCAGATGATTTCTGCAGATGCCAGAGTTCCTTTCCTTGAAATTGCCCGTGAATGCAATGTTTCCGGTGCTGCTATACATCAGAGAATCCAAAAACTTACCAATCTTGGTATTATAAAAGGTTCTGAATATATTTTAGATGCCAGTAAAATCGGCTATCAGACATGCTCATTTTTAGGAATTTTCCTTAAAGACCCCGGACAGTTTAAAAACGTGGTTAGCGAACTGATGAAAATACCGGAAGTAGTTGAATGTCATTATACGACAGGTCAGTATGATATGTTTGTAAAAATCTATGCTAAAAACAACAAGCATATGCTGAGCATCATACATGAAAGACTTCAGCCTCTTGGATTAGCCAGAACTGAAACACTTATTTCTTTTAATGAAGCATTCAGAAGAAATGTCCCCATTTATGATTTGGAAATAGATGATTGAACTCCGGTTGCCGCATGACAAACTGATTACAGCGGGTTGGATCATTTCCGGTTTGAACTAAATCTTATTAAGAGGCTCTCCTGATTAATCAGTGAGAGTCTCTTATTTTATTAAAAAAGCCTGTATACCAAAAGTTTCCCTTTATCAATAGTCAACTGAAACTGATCTTCATTTGACTCGTTTAGTGTTCCCTGCCATAAAGATGTAAACAGTCTGTCAGTAACTTCATATTTAAGGCCTTTTGAGGTCACTAAAGTTTCCGGCGTCAAAGAGAAAATCGAAACCTGCTGACCTTTATAACTTTCAAAAACACGGATGGTGTGTTTTTCAATTAAACTGCCTTCCGTTTCATTTGTTTCAATGACTACGAAAGGATCAATCCTTCCGTAGTCTGTCAACATATAAATATTTCTCACAATCTGTGAATAGTCTGCCAAAAGAGACATATTGCCCAAAGTATGGTCTTCTCTCTTGCCTGTGGCTCCGATAATAACTAAATCTATATAATTATTATCCTTACACCACATAACTGCTTTTGTCAGGTCATTGGTTTCCTGATCAGATGAAGGGTATATAATATCTCTATATTTTTCTCTGATCTCATCTGATGCACTATCCATATCACCAACAATAGCAAATGGTTTGAGTCCGGTTTCAACAAGTTTATTTACTGAACCATCACAACACACTATTCTTACTGCATTACGAAGCACTTCAAGTACTTTTTCATTCTCAGGAAATGCTCCGTCAGCTAATATAATTGTATTCATCAAAACAAATTAAAATCATAAATGAACGGCAAATTTAATCAGAAAATTCCTGGGTGCCACAGGATAAAGCCCCTTTTCGATGTATGGAGCATCTCCGTTAGCAAACCTGGCTTCATAAGCCCAGCCATTACAACTGTAAAGTTTATTAGCCAGATTAATTATATGCAAACCTAATTCAGCATCAGATATCTTTAAAATTTTAAATCCGTAAACCAGTGAAAAATTAGCTGAATTATACGCTGGTAAGGATAAATCCTCATTTTGAGTGTTTGTCAAGTATTGCTTACTTACAAACTTTTTAGAATAATTGAACTTTAAATCCTTAACAGGAAACCATGTCAGATTGAAAGCGGCAATAAATTCTGGTGAAAACGGAAGTTTTGCATCCTTAAAGTACTTGCTTTCCTGAGCAACCGGGTTCCAGTCTCCGCTGTTATCATAAGTTTCATACCATGCAGTGTAATCAAGTACGCGGTTTCGGCTTAATGTTGCATTTGCTTCAAGAATAAGTTTCTTCCCAAATCTGTATCCGCCATTGACTTCAATACCTGCTCTGTAACTGGCTTCAACATTACTCATCAGTTTATACCCTACTTCATTTAATTTACCTGTAGGCACAAGTTGATCTTTGTACCTCATATAATAAAGATTAACACCGCCCATCAACTTATCATCGTCATAACTGTAACCAAGTTCATAGTCAGTCAGTTTTTCAGGCTTAATCCTGTTGGGTAAACCGTATTTGATTGCGTCCTTAATGTCAGCACGTGAAGGCTCTCTGTTAGCTGTTGAAACCGAAGCAAATAGCTTTCCTTCATCAAACTTGTATAACAGACCAGCTTTGGGATTAAAGAAATTCCATGTTTTTTGTTGTGTCAGATCCAGCATATCGTCATCATCAATGCCACTTAACTTATAATCAACATATCTGTACTGCATATCCACATATGCATTAAGCCTTTTTGCAAAAGTGTATTCTGCCTTAATAAATATATTTGCATCCGATTTTTTTGCATTATTCCTTACCCACTCAAAGTTATCAGGGATGTTATTATTATTTTCCACCCATAATAAATTTGCAAAATGGTCTCCGTCATAATATGTCATCATGGTTCCCGCATCAATATTCAGTGACTTTTTTGAATATTTCAGATTAATATTGCCTGTATAAAAACCATTGTCCATATTTTTCCTTCGAATGATGTCGGATTTCTTATACAAAACGCCATCAACTGTCTGATCAGCAATACCCATCGAAGAAAACTTTTTACTCTGTTTATACTGTTCATAATATCCGAAACCATCAGTATAATTCAAACCGGCATTTATAATAAGATACCTGGATAGTTCATGAGTATAAAACAGCTGGAGATGATGCTGACGATAATTGTCGCTTTCATTATCATAATACACTCCGTCTTTAATTTCACCTGCAGGATTGTATGCTGGATTTGTTTTCATCATCTCTTCTGAAATTCCCTCCCAGGTTATTCCGGTATGCTGATTGCCATATATATAATTAAACTGAAGAAGTGATTTTTTAAATCTCTTACTAAAAAGAGCAAACAAAGATTGGTGATCGCACCATCCATTTCGTATATAGCCATCACTTGTCAGATTGGAATAACGCATATCCACACTGAAACCATTCCCAAACCGGCCGGTACCAAATGCGATGTTTTGCTGGAATGTACCATAACTGCCAACTGTCGTAGTTGATTGTAAGTATTTATCTTTATCAGGACTTTTTGTTGTCATGTTTACACTTGCGCCAAATGCACCCGTTCCATTTGCAGAAGTCCCTACTCCTCTTTGAATCTGAATATTTTGCAGGGCAGATGTCATATCAGGTATGTTTACCCAATAGACTTCCTGCGATTCAGGATTGTTCAGCGGTATGCCATTAAGTGTAATGTTAATCCTGCTCGCATCAGTACCTCTGATTCTGAAAGAGCTGTAGCCGGCTCCTGTACCGTTTTCACTTGTTGCCACGAGTGAAGGAGTCATCCAAAGCACATGTGGAAGATTGTTTGCGACAGTCAGAGATTTTATTTCTCTGGTTTCAAGATTGGTCTGGGCAACAGGAGTATTCAAACCTGCTCTGTTACCCACAATTACAACTTCTTCAAGCGGTAAAACTTTGTTACTGTCGGCGGTTGCAGATAAACCTGACTTTAATTCAGAGTTCTCATTAATCATTATCAGTCTTCGGGTAGTTCCAGGCTGGCTACTACTTTCCTGTGCAGAAGTTTTCTTACTATTTTCTGCAAGGAGCTTCGATTGAAATGCTTGTGTGGAAACCTGAGCAATAACGCCCGTTAAATTTACGGCTATAGTAACCGCAATGCATAAAAAAAACCTTTTCATGTTCAAGTTATTAATTATTAAACAATAAAAAGGGGTTTAAAAAAGAGAAGTATACCATGATTGCACGTAGTGCCGACTCATTCCCGACGGTAGGATTATCTACATCCGGTTCAAAGGGTATTATCTCAGCCCTGCTGTCAGGACACCCCTAAAATCGAAGCAAAGATACATATTTATCGATTATTGCAAGTAGTTAGGAAGTTTTTTACAAAAAAAGTACATTTGCACATTAAATAATTTGACTGGTAAAATGGGAAAAGTATTACAAATCGGAGCAGGTGGTGTAGGTACAGTTGTAGCGCATAAACTGGCTCAACATCCTGAAATATTTACGGAAATTGTGCTTGCAAGCAGGACAAAATCCAAATGTGACCAGATAGCTGAAGCTGTCGGTAAAAATAAAATCAGAACTGCGCAGGTAGATGCTGATGATGTAAATCAACTGATTGATTTATTAAAAAAGGAAAAACCTGAACTGGTAATTAATGTAGCCCTGCCCTATCAGGATTTAACTATAATGGATGCATGTCTGGCATGCGGAGTTAATTATCTGGATACGGCAAATTATGAACCAAAGGATGAAGCTCATTTCGAGTATTCCTGGCAATGGGCTTATCAGGAGCGTTTCAAAGAGGCAGGCCTGACGGCTATTCTTGGTTGCGGTTTCGACCCTGGTGTTACTCAGGTATGGACAGCATATGCCAACAAACATCATTTTGATGAAATGCATTATCTCGATATAGTTGACTGCAATGCCGGAGACCATGGCAAAGCATTTGCCACAAACTTCAATCCCGAAATTAATATAAGGGAGGTTACTCAAAAAGGTAAATACTGGGAGAACGGAAAATGGATTGAAACCCAACCACATGAAATACATAAGCCATTGAATTATCCGGAAATCGGGCCTAAAGAATCATATTTGATTTATCACGAAGAGCTCGAGTCATTGGTTAAGAATTTTCCAGCTATAAAAAGGGCCCGTTTCTGGATGACATTTGGTCAGGAATATCTTACTCATCTGAGAGTTATTCAAAATATAGGAATGGCCAGAATTGATCCTGTCATGTATAACGGAGTAGAAATTATACCTATTCAGTTCCTTAAAGCTGTTTTGCCCGATCCGGGCGAACTTGGATCCAACTATCATGGCCAGACATCGATTGGTTGCCGTATTAAAGGCATCAAAGATGGTAAAGAACGTACTTACTATGTTTACCAGAACTGCAGCCACGAAGAATCATATAAAGAAACAGGTGCTCAGGGAGTCAGCTATACAACAGGTGTTCCTGCGATGTGCGGAGCAATGATGTTCATGCAGGGGCTCTGGAAGAAACCGGGCGTATATAATGTTGAAGAGTTTGATCCGGATCCATTCCTTAAAGCTCTCGGAGAGAACGGACTGCCATGGCATGAATTGTTTGATATTGATCTGGAATTATAGTTAATAGTTAATATTAAACGCGTTACAATCGGATTGTTTGTGCATATAAGATGATTCTTTTTACTTATTAGCTTGTAATACACCCCGCTCAATCCTGAATATTAACAAAATAAATATTACTGTATTTATATATATTTAACATTACATTAATACATAATATTATTTTTTTAAGTTATATTTGAAAAAATAAATTAATACTTATATGGCTAAAGAAAAAGAACCTGCAAGTGAAAAAATTCCTGCAAACGAGAAATTAAAAGCTTTGCAGGCTGCAATGGATAAGATAGAAAAGAGTTATGGCAAAGGTTCCATAATGAAGATGGGTGATGACAAAATAGAAGATATTCCTGTCATCTCAAGTGGTTCAATCGGCCTCAATGCCGCATTGGGAGTCGGTGGTTATCCAAGAGGACGTGTAATTGAAATATACGGTCCTGAATCATCCGGTAAAACCACTTTAGCCATACATGCAATTGCTGAAGCTCAAAAAGCCGGTGGCATAGCAGCATTTATTGACGCCGAACACGCCTTTGACCGTTTTTATGCTGAAAAACTTGGCGTTGATATTGAGAATCTTTGGATATCACAGCCTGATAATGGCGAACAAGCATTGGAAATTGCTGAGCAACTTATCAGATCTTCAGCCATAGATATAATTGTAATTGACTCTGTTGCAGCTCTTACTCCAAAAGCTGAGCTTGAAGGCGAGATGGGTGATTCCAAGATGGGTTTACAGGCAAGATTGATGTCGCAAGCACTGAGAAAACTTACAGCTGCCATTAACAAAACAAATACAACCTGTATTTTTATTAACCAGCTTCGTGATAAAATCGGTGTTGTTTTTGGAAATCCTGAGACAACAACAGGTGGTAATGCGCTGAAGTTCTATGCTTCTGTAAGACTGGACATTAGAAGAATAGGTCAGATTAAGGATGGAGAAGATGCCACTGGTAACCAAACCAGAGTTAAAGTTGTCAAAAATAAAGTAGCTCCTCCTTTCAGAAAAGCCGAATTTGACATAATGTATGGTGAAGGCATTTCAAAAACCGGCGAATTAATTGATCTTGGAGTAGAATTCGGTATTGTCAAGAAAAGTGGATCCTGGTTTTCATATGGTGAAACAAAATTGGGACAGGGACGTGAAGCGGCAAAAGATTGCATGAGAGATAATCCTGAGTTGGCTGAAGTTATAGAAGCTGCTATCTATGAAGCTTTAAAAGCTAAACATGCCTGATTCTGATTCGCTGCAAAATTAATGCTTTGAGCGCACCGGAATTCAGCTCTGACAAATTTTGATATTCCGGGAATTACAATAAAAAATAAGCCCTGAAAGTTTTTTTGGAACTTTCAGGGCTTATTTTTTACAATGTCTTAAGTGAAGATCTACTCAAAAACGCCTAATGTTTCACAATAAGCAATCTCTGCATCTACGATAAACTGAATTTCGTCATCACTGAAGTTACCAACTTTGTCTTTTTTAGCATTTTTCACTACAAAAGCTGTCAATTCATCAAGATCTACTTCGACAGATTTTTCCTCATCACTTAAGAATCCTTTACTGTCGTAGAACTCATAGATCAAATCAATGATGTATGTCAAATCATCATCACTGAATTTTTCTTTCATTTCCTGCGGGAGCTGATTACGAATAAACAGGATGGCCGCATCTTCATCATACTCCATAAAATCCTTTTCGTTCACACTCATAGCCAATATTTTTTTTGGTTAATTAATTACTTTTCTTCAGTATCTTCCTTCTCTTCCGGTAAAAAATCGGTTAAACCATTTTCGATTAGCAGATTATACCATTGTATCAATTTCTTGATATCTGTTGGATAAACCCTTTGTCTGTCAAAATCAGGAACGATTTCTCCAAAATATTCTCTGAGCTTTTCTGCATCTGCTTTTACATCAATACTGGCGACAGCACCATTTTCTTTAACCTTCATAGCTTCAAGAATCTCTGAAAGAGGCTTGTCTCCGCTATCGGTAAACATTGAAATATCACCAAGAGAAACTACTTTATCAGAGGAATAAGCCGGCATCCTTTTTTTATCAACTACAGACTCTACAACCAACATATTTTTGCCCTGTGACAATACTTTAAACAAACCTGGTTTCCCTGATATCGAAACGATCTTTTCTAACATGATTAACTACATTAATTTTTCTAATATATTTTTCAATTGCAAAATAACACTTTTCTTGCCATCATTCACAATAATCTGGTCAGAAAGTGAAATTCTTTTTTCTTCATTTATCTGGTTTTTTATTCTACTAACAACAGCATCATAATAAAGCCCGCTTCTTTTACAAACACGTTCAATCCTCAATTCTTCAGGAGCAGTGACAGTCAAAACCTTATCGAAATATTTGTTCAGACCGGTTTCAAATAGAATGGCACTTTCCATAAAAATCAAACCGGAATCCTGATGTAAATATATCCATTTATCAAAATCTTTCATAACAACAGGGTGAATAAGTGAATTTACAGCATTCAATTTATCCGGGTCATTAAAGATCTTCTCAGCCAGCAGACCTCTGTCCAGCAGATTATTTTTATATATAGCTTCACCAAAAAGCTGTTTTAAACCGTTTTGTATTGTAGAATCGCTATTGCAAAGTTCTTTAGACCTGCTGTCAGAATCGTAAACAGGATATCCCATAACTTTTAGCAGATCAGCGACAATGGTTTTTCCGCTACCTATTCCACCTGTAAGACCTATTTTTTTCAAAATTCTTTATTTTTTTTCAATCAGACAATCGACTTCTTCAGGAGAAACCCTGATATTCCTTACCATTGCAGGATATTTTGTCAACCTGACTTTTTGAATCTTACTTTTTGAATTTATCAAATCTTCATAAGAGACTGAAACCTGGAAATCAGTTTCCTTAATATCGGAGTAGTCGGATAATCCTACAAAGAATGAAATTTTAACTTCAGAAGGAAAGGACAATAAGAACTGATTTGCCGGAAAACCTAAACCTTTTACAGGAACCATTAAACTCTTTTCAGTAAACTCTTCAACATAATAAGTGACTTTAACCCGGTTATCATGGAAACTCACACCTTCAACATCCTCAAGTCTGACACTATATGTTGCAGTATCTTTCAAGTCCTTAAATTCGATGTTCTTCGTATAAACTGAATCAATACCTGATAATATATAAGAAGGCGCAAAAATGACTACACTTGAAGGATTAATGACTGGTTTCTTTGTCAACATGTATTGAGGAGCCAGTGTGATATTACTTTTAACCACTACAGGCACCGTCTTGCTTACTTTTTTCACAAAAAGAAAAGAAATTGTATCCGGTTTTAGTTTTAATATCTGAGTTGATGATTTCAGTCTGTACCTTATCCTGGATTCAAGTACTCCCGATGGTATCTTGCCGTAACCGTTGTCACTGTACCATTCCATAGGATCAATATCAAGAGACAATTCTTTTTTATGTCTGTAATAATAATATATCGTAGTACCCTTATCCCTCAGAGTAACATTTAGTGTTGAAGGAAGGTTGTTGGTTATGACATACCGGTCTGAGATATCATTATACTTCACAGGAACAGAGATCTCAAATTCTGTAGTGTCCTGCATTGTCTGAAGAACCCAGAAACAAACAGACAATAAAACGAAAACCAGAAAAATCACCACATCCTTATTAAGATATTTTTTTATAAAGGTGGTGATTTTTCCGGTAGACAATTTCAATTTAATCCATATTTGAGCCAAACGCCTCACAGGGATTATTTCTTTTCTTCAGCAGCAGGAGCGTCTTTTCCGGCAGAAAATACAGCGGATTTTTCTACTCTGATACGTACGTTGTCAGAAATTTCAATAATGAAGGAGTCATCTTTAACTTCACGGATTTTTCCATAAATACCTCCTGAGGTTACAACCCTGTCACCAGCTTTTAAAGCTTCTCTTGCCTTTTGAATTTCTTTTTGCTTCTTGTTCTGAGGTCTGATCATGAAAAAATAAAAAACTACAAAAATCAAAGCCAGAAGTAACAATGAAGAATAGCCACCGGTTGCACCCTGAGTTCCAGCACCTTTGGCAGCCTGAAGAATGATAGTTGATAAAATCATAATTTATGTTTTTTTTATTGATAGATGCAAATATAATTTTTTATTCGGCTACTTACAACAATCAGGATTTAAACAACTTGTTTTGGCTCCTTAATTGTGTAACTATCTGGTCAAGTATACCATTGACAAATGTCCCGCTTTTTAATGTGCTATAGATTTTAGCTATATCGATATATTCATTCATTGTCACATTAACGGGAATGCCTTCTATTTCATTTATTTCGGTAAGAGCAACCTGTAGAATAAGCAAGTCCATCAAAGCCAGTCTTTCAAGATCCCAGTTTTTTAATGCTTCATCAATTAAAGCCCTGTATTTTGGTCCGTGAACTATGGTCCCTTTAAAAAGATCGGCTGCAAATATTTTATCAGCATCATCTTTGTACATTGGCAACAACAATTGATTATTACCCCCTTCCTGACTGAATTTCTTTATCGTCTTTACGACAAAAGTCAAAACAATATCAATATCGTCATTCCAGAATATACTTTGATCTTCAAGAACTTCTCTAAGAGATTCATTATGCTGAATAATCTTTTTAAATATTTTTTTCCATATTTCCTTATCCGATTCATAATCATTATCAGAACCCGACATATATTGTTCATAAAAATCACTCGTTATGATTTCTTCATACAGGTTTTTTATCAACGGCTCATTATTCACCCAGGATATCCCTCTGTTATTAATGTATGAAACCAAATATTTATTTGACTCTAATTGTCTTGCAAAAGAGTTTTCTATGAAACGGCAATTGGGATTCTTTTCTTCATAGCTCGGCAAATATTTATTTTTGCCAAACTCTATACGTTGTTCAGCATAATTAGTTATTGCCGGAATCAACTGAAGTAAATAATTATAAAGTTCATAGGATTTTTCAAGACTGTAAAAAAAGTCTTTTTCAGCTTTAACCAGATCCTTGCTATCACTTTGATAGTAGGCATAAACCATCTGGACAGTTTTTATGCGAATTAAAACGCGATTAATCATATTAAGGAGCTACTTTTTCAAAATACTTGGCGAAATTACTATAAAAATCCGAATGGAACATTGCACGTTACAAATTAAATTAGGAAATTTGGAAATATTTAAACTTCTGTATAAACAAATTTCTCTTTCATTTTGTTCAATATCAATAAGAAAATACTCTATGGAAGAATTTGATGACCACGACAAAGACATTGCTTACAGCCGGACTGTCAAAGCTGGAAAAAGGATTTATTATCTGGATGTGAAAAAAAACAGGAATAATGACCTCTATTTATCACTGACGGAAAGTAAAAAAAAGATTTCGGGCAATCCTGAAAATCCTGATGTCACATTTGAAAAACACAAAATATTCCTTTATCGTGAGGATCTTTCAAAATTTACAGAGGCTCTGATCGACGTAATCAGATATTTGAAAGATCATGATAACAGTCCGGAAAAGGAAGATATCGGCACCGGTAGTGTTCCTGAATTCGATAAATCTGACATTATTCCAATAAATATTGAGGACATAGTCGATGATGAAACTCCTATCAAACTAAACCTGGGCGATTTCGAATAATTTTTTTTCTTTTATATATAAATTTACTTATCTTTGCGCCGCTTTTAAAGCATCCGTGTGATGGGAAAACTGGAAGCAAAAAACCAAAGATTTTGAGTAACACAAAAAAAAAGAAAAATGAAAAATTTACAATTAAACGGTACTGCAAGGAATGAGTTTGGCAAAAAAACAGCTAAATCAATCAGAAAAGACGGAGATGTTCCATGCGTACTTTACGGAGGAGAAAAAGTAGTACATTTCAGCACAAGTGTTAATGATGTACGTAATTTATTATACACTCCTGACATTTACACTGTAGAATTGAATATTGACGGCGTGAAATACATGTCAATCTTAAAAGATTCACAATTTCATCCTGTTAGTGACGCTCCATTACACCTTGATTTTCTTCAGATTTTTGAAGATAAAGCAATTATAATGGAAGTGCCTGTTAAACTTAACGGTTTGGCTGAAGGTGTTAAAGATGGTGGTAAATTAAGCCAGGAAATGAGAAAAATCAAGGTTAGAGGATTTTATAAAGAAATTCCTGAAACTTTGGAAATTAACATTACAAAATTAGGACTTGGCAAGACACTTCAGGTTGGATCATTGCAGTTCCCGAATCTTGAGATGATTTCTCCGAAATCAAATGTTGTATGTGCTGTTAAACTTACCCGTGTTGCAAGAGGTATTGCAGCTGCAGCCGCTAAAGAAGCCGGTAAGAAATAAGAAATATCTTCCAATATTATATCAGAGGCTGCCTTCCGGGCAGCCTCTTGTTTTTAAATTAATTGCTTAAATTTGTATAGTATAAACCGGTAAACCTTTCTTTTGGTTTCGCCAATAATTTTTATAAAATGCATTATCTTATAGTTGGATTGGGGAATATTGGCCCTGAATATCAACACACAAAACATAATATTGGATTTGACATAGTAGATGAACTCGCTTCAGATGCCGGTGTGAAATTTACTGATAAACGATACGGTGCCACAGCTGAATTAAAAATCAAAGGCCGCACGCTCATTCTTTTGAAACCATCCACTTATATGAACCTGAGTGGAAATGCTGTGAGATACTGGATGCAGTCTGAAAAGATACAACTGGAAAATGTTTTGGTTTTGGTTGATGATGTTTCATTACCTTTCGGAAGTCTCAGGCTGAAACCTTCCGGTAGTGCAGCCGGTCATAACGGGCTTAAAAATATTGAAGAAACCCTTGGAACGCAAAATTATTCACGCCTTCGTTTTGGCATCGGTAACGATTATACAAAAGGGCATCAGATAAATTACGTACTGAGCGGTTGGTCTCCTGAGCAACTGGAAACTTTGCCTGATAGTATTCAGACAGCATGTAAAATAGTTAAAAGCTTTTGTTTATCAGGTATAGACATTGCTATGAATGAATATAATAAAAGAAATGTCAAAAGAGGTAAGGATTGATAAATGGCTCTGGGCTGCAAGAATCTATAAAACAAGATCAATTGCCACGGAAGAATGTAAAAAAGGCAGAATCAGTATAGGTGACATCAGCCTTAAGCCTTCTAGGACAATAAAAGAAGGTGATATCATTAATGTCAGAAAACCTCCGATAATATGGTCTTTCAAGGTTCTTAAAGCTATAGAGAACAGAGTTGGTGCAAAACTGATACCTGAGGTTCTGGAGAATGTAACCTCTCCTGAACAACTTGAGATATTGGAATTGAGTAAAACTACCGGTTTCATCGGAAGAGATAGAGGAACAGGACGTCCTACCAAAAAAGACAGAAGGGATCTTGACGATTTCATAGATGACAGCATGTACCAGGGTTTTGATTTTGATGATGACTGATATACATCTTTATATATAAAATAAAACACCTTAATCTGACGTTTAATCATCAAACGATAATTACATGAAGATAACATTTCTGATTCCACCTTCGCTTGACGGAGAAAAACCTGCCGAAAGATCAGCGGGATGCACCAGAGTGGTTTATCCTATGCCAAATATTTATGAGCTGATTGTTGCTGCCTGTTTGGAAAAAGATGGTCATGAAGTTTGTTATGAAGATTTTGTCTTAAAAAAGAACGGAGAAAATCTGTTTGAGTCTTTTCTTAAAAAAGATGATTCTGATTGTTATTTTATATGGTCTGTAAATCTGTCTGCATCTACTGACATACATGCGCATTATCTTATCAGAATTAACAGGCCAGAATCATACATTATTTTTGAAGGCCCTTCTCCTACTTTATATCAGGGGAAATTCCTTATTGACAATAAAACAATTATAGTTCGTGGTGAACCCGAAATAACTGCTGTAGAACTAATAAAATCTATACAAAACAATAAAGACTGGACAAATACTGAGGGGATTTCATATCTCACTGTTGATGGTATAAAAAAAAATAAGCCGCGACCTTTGACCGGCAACCTTGACGAACTTCCGTTTCCGGCCAGACATCTGCTTAAAGACTATCCTTACAGTAATCCAAAATTGAAAAAAAGGCCGTATACTTTGATACTTACGTCCAGAAATTGTCCTTTCAAATGTATATACTGCGTACCAAGTTCTATGACGTTTGCAAGGGAACTCGAATTTAAAGCATCAAATAATAAAAAACCGCCGATTACATTCAGGTCTGTTGAAAATGTTGTTGAAGAGATTGATTATCTTGCAAGTCAGGGATATAAATCAATTGCATTCATTGATGACAATTTTATCGTTAACAAGGATAGGCTTGCCGGTATTGTAACAGCTTTAAAAAAGCATCACATCTCATGGGGCTGTCAGGCAAGAGTGGATGCGATTACCGAAGATATTGCATCAATACTTGAGAATTCCGGATGTGAATTTGTAGATCTTGGAGTAGAATCATTTAATAATGATATTCTGGATTATATAAAAAAGGGGTTCCATGAGGAAGAGATAATTAATGGAATAAATCTTCTTAAAAAACATAAAGTACCGGTTAAACTTAATATTCTTATCGGGACAAGCCCTTTAGAAACAAAACAAACTGTAAAAGACACTCTCAGGAAAGCCAAAAAGCTTAAAGTCAGTCAGGTTATGTTTAATATTGTTGCTCCATTTCCGGGAACTGAGTTTTATGATATTGCCAAAGAAAATGGATGGATTGAAGGCGGAGAGTACTCTCCTACTGATGTTCAGAGAAATTCAATCCTTAATTATCCTCAATTGAGCAGCAGGGAAATGGAAAAACTATTGTTCAGAAACAATATTTCTTTTTTCCTCAGGCCATCGTTTATTTTAATGCATATAAATAAATTCAATTCTTTCAGAGATTTCAAAATTGCATTGAAAGCATTGATAATTAAGTTGTTTGGATAAATGGAACTTTCAGTTATCTTGATTTTTCATAATTCGGCAGCATATATACGATCCTGCGTTGAATCTATATTGGAATCCTGTAAATCAGTCGTATACGAGATAATCGCTGTTGACAACGGATCAGTTGACGACAGCATTAAGATAATCTCAGACTTACAAGACAAATTGATACTTATCCAAAATGATGAAAATTTTGGTGTTTCAAAAGCGAGGAATCAGGCATTAAAAAAAGCTTCAGGTGATGTAATATGGATACTGGATATTGATACTGTTGTTAACGAAAATGCCTTCCAAAAACTTTATAACTATATACTGAATAATCCGATTGCCGGTATGTGTGGTTGTGAACTCAAAAATAAGGATGGATTAATCCAAAACAGCTGCAGAAAATATCCTTCTTTTATCTCTAAAATAAAAAGTCTTAAAAAAGAGAGTTCCTCAAAACAATCTGAATTACACTATCCTGAACAAATAAAACAAGGATATCCATTTAATGTCGATTATCTGATTGGCGCATGTCAGATGTTCCGGAAAGAGATTCTTGAACAGGTTGGATTGCTTGACGAAAAAATCTTTTACGGACCTGAGGATGCAGATTTTTGTCACAGGATTCACGATAAAGGATATGAAGTGGTTTATATTCCCGGCACTTCTATAATACACCACTACGAAAGAATAACTAAACGCAAGCCTTTCTCAAAACTGGCCTTTAAACATATAAAAGGGCTTATTTATTATTGGACAAAATGGGGATTCAACTGATAATCTGGTAAATATGAACGTCTTCGTAACCTGTTTTTGTTTTATTCCAATTCTTTAGAATTCCGCTCTCGGTGAAACCACACTTCCTGAAAAGTCTTAAACTTGGTATATTGCCGGCAGGTATATATGCAAATAATTGGTTAAGCTTCAGAAAATCAAATGCATATTCTGTAAGAAGCTCCAATGCCTGAGCAGCTAAACCTTTATTTTGAAATTTTTCATCGATTAATATTCCAACACCTGCACGTTCATGAAAGGCTTCATAATCATAAAGATCAACCATACCTATCTGTAATCCTGAAGACTTTTCCCCGATAATTAATCTGAGTTGTTTCAATTCATATAAATCCTGATGAGAATTTTCGATATAACGATGTAAAATATATCTGGAAAACGGGGTCATTGTGCTTCCATATTTCCACAGATTTGTGTCGTTTTCCATCCTGTAAAGAAAATCCAGATCTTCAGGTTCAAGAGCTCTTAATTTAATACTACCGTTTTCCAGCATCAGATCTAACTTTTTTAATTAATAATCAAATCTCTTCTTTATTTTCATTTTCTCCATCATTAACATTTTCATCAGGATTAATCCCGGTTTCCTGCAGCATACGGCTTAGCGTTGGCCAAATGAAAACGAAAAGAAATACAATTATTACAAATAATACTTCTATTCCTTTTAACGTCGAAAAAAGTTGTATAAAAAGGGTGAAAACCCCAAGTATTCCAAAAGCTGCAAGTCTCAGTATTTCAATCTTATAAAAACTCTCAATTTTTTTCTCTGTATTATCAAAGAGTTTGACTTTATCCATCCTTTTCCCGGACAAGTACAAAGTACCAGGTACGACACCAAAAAACAATAAAATCAGTAACTGCTGTAAGCTGACAGCGGTTTCACCGGGGAATTTACGAACGCTTAGTACGCCTGACAGGATTAGTACTTCAATAGTTATAAGTATAATTAATGATAAAACGTAAGCTATTCTGAGCCCTTTTATTTTTTTCTCCATAAATATCAACCTTTATAATCAATTCTGTTTATTATAGATCTTCCTAATGTTATTTCATCTGCATATTCAAGTTCGTCACCTACTGCAATGCCTCTTGCTATTGTCGTAATCCTGACATCAGAAGATGATAATTTCCTGAATATATAAAACGATGTTGCATCACCCTCCATTGTGGCTGGCAAGGCAAGTATAATCTCTTCAGGCTTTTTGGCTGTTACTCTCTCTAAAAGACTTTCAATATTCAGACTGGATGGAGCTATGCCTTCCATTGGTGAAATTAAACCGCCCAAAACATGGTAGACTCCATTATATTGTCCTGTATTTTCCACAGCCATAACTTCCCTTACATTTTCTACGACACAGATACTTTTTGAGTTTCTCTTTAAGTCCGAACATACGGGGCAAATCTCCCTGTCTGTAATGTTATGACATACTTTACAATATCTGACTTCTTTTTTCAGTCTGATAATTGCATTCCCAAAATTAGAAACCTGATCATCCGGTTGCTTTAGCAAGTATAAAACCAGCCTTAAGGCTGTTTTTTTACCAATGCCGGGAAGTTTGGAAAATTCATCAACCGCAACTTCAAGTAATTTGGAAGGAAAATTGTGATCCATATTATTAATTATGTAAATACAAAAATACACCCAATCTTACGATTTGTCAAAACATTAAGATTATTATTAATTTTGCACTTATGGTTTCAAATTTATTGATAGTCTCTTTTCTGCTGATATACTTTATCCTGCTGTTTTCGGTTTCGGCAATTGTCGGAAAACAAAAAGGAAATGAAGCATTCTTTACTGCTGACAAAAAGGCTCCATGGTTTGTTGTTGCTATTGGAATGATAGGCAACTCTATTTCAGGTGTAAGTTTCGTCTCCGTGCCCGGAATGGTGAGAGAGAACGGATTTCTGTATATGCAGACTGTTGCAGGCTTCTTCATCGGATACATACTTATTGCCGGAATTCTGATTCCTTTATACTATAAACTGGATTCGCCGAGTATTTACGCGTATCTGAAAAAAAGATTTGGTGTTGAAGCTTACAAGACAGGCGCATCTTTTTTTCTTATATCCAAAGGATTAGGTGCAGCGGCCAGAATATATGTAGTTGTAATTATCCTGCAAACCCTGGTTTTCAATCAGATTGGTATCCCGTTTTATCTTACAACAGCCGTTATAATCATGATGATATGGTTATATACATCAAGAAGTGGTATAAAAACAATTATATGGACCGACCTTATTCAAACCATATTTATGGTAGCCGCTATGATTTTGATAATTATCGGTTTAAGCAGACAACTTGACCTGGACATTAAAGGTCTTTTTAAAACTACCGTCGAGAGCAAATGGTTCAGATTGACTGAATTCTCGGACTGGTCAAGCAAACAACATTTTGTCAAACAGTTTCTGAGCGGAATATTTATTGCTTTTGTTATGACCGGGCTTGATCAGGATATGATGCAAAAAAACAGGACGATTGAAAAAACCGGCAATGCCAAATTAAATCTTTACACGTATGGTTTCGCTTTTTTGCCTGTTAATTTTTTGTTTCTTACTACCGGAGTTCTTATTCTGACTTTTGCTGAAAAGAATGGTATTGTTCTGCCATTTTCATCGGATGAGATTCTACCATCCCTGGTTTCAGGCAATAGCTTTGGTCCCTTTGTAACTATATTATTCATTTTTGGAGTCATTTCAGCCACATTTTCAGGGGCTGATTCAGCGATGACTTCTATGACAACATCTTTCTGCGTGGATATTGCCGAAAAAAAGGATGATACCGGCTTCAGAAAAAAAGTTCATCTTATTGTTGCATTGATATTTATGGCGCTGATAATATTATTCAGAGAAATAAATAACAAAACACTTATTGATGCTATTTATACTCTTGCATCATATACTTACGGACCTTTGCTGGGACTATTTTGCTTTGGGATGATTTCAAAAAGAAAGCCTTTAAATAAGTTAATCCCCTATATAACAATATTATCGCCCGTCATTTGTTACATACTCAGTGTAAGTTCAAAGAAAATACTAAACTATTCATTCGGATATGAATTATTGATAATCAATGGTTTGATTACTTATGTCGGATTATTTTTAATATCTTTGAAACCATTTTCGGCAAAATTTAAAATGGAAACCGAAAAAACTATATAAATACCTCTTCAAAAATTATATAAATGCAAATCAAAAGCGCCAGATTTATAATAAGCAATACAAAACAGTCAGCTTGTCCTGCAGGCACATTACCTGAATACGCTTTCATCGGCAGGTCAAACGTGGGTAAATCATCATTGATAAATATGATTACCGGAGTCAACGATCTGGCAAAGACATCCTCAAGACCCGGTAAAACTGTACTTATTAATCATTTCTTGGTTAATGAAAAATGGTACATTGTAGATCTACCGGGATATGGTTATGCAAAAGTCAGCCATTCTGCCAAAGAATCAATCTACAAGATGATAACTGACTATGTGCTAAAACGTCAACAACTTGCATGTCTTTTTGTTCTAATTGACATCAGGCATGAACCGCAACAGATAGATCTTGATTTTATTGATTTTTTAGGAGAGAGCGAAGTTCCTTTTGCATTAATATTCACGAAGTCAGATAAAATCAAACAATCTGAAATGAATCGTAATATTGAAAACTATAAAAAAGAAATGAGCAAAAACTGGGAAGAGATCCCAACAATGTTTATTACATCATCAGTTAATAAAAATGGACGCCAGGAGATACTTGATTACATTGAATCCATAAATAAATCTGCTTACGAAATCAAAGTAAGTGATTAAACTTGTGTGAACTGATTATTATCAATAATATTAGTTGTTTTATTTTTATCCTCACAGCCCGTAAAAAAAGCTCTTAATTATAAAATATTGCTATTTTTGCTTTTCTTAAATCGTTTTAATTGGATTTATTCGAACACATAAAGTCAAAAGAAGAACCTGTATCTAAACTTGCCAGGCAATTACACGGTTATTTTACCTATCCTAAACTCGAAGGACAGCTTGGTCCGAGAATGAAGTTCAGAGGTCGTGAAGTTTTAAACTGGAACATTAGCGATTATTATGGATTTGCAACCAATAAAGAAATCAGGCAAGTTGATGAAGAGAATACTCAAAAATGGGGACTTGCATATCCTGTTGGTAACAGAATTATGTCAGGTCAAACCGGCATGCATGAGAAACTGGAATCAATGCTTGCCGAAATAACCGGCAAGGAAGATGCTATCGTATTGAATTACGGTTATCAGGGACTTTTATCTGTGATTGATGCACTATGTGGCAGGAATGACATAATAATTTACGATTCACAGGTTCATGCCTGCATGATAGACGGAATCAGACTTCATTTGGGTAAACATTTTGTTTATCAGCATAATGATATCGAGAGTCTTGAAAAACAATTGATAAGAGCTCTTGAAATAACTGATGCTGCTAATTCAAACGGAGGTATTCTGGTGATGACCCAGGGAGTTTTTGGTACTACCGGCGAATATGGCATACTAGATAAAATCTCAGTACTCAAAAAGAAATACCAGTTTAGACTATTAGTTAATGATGCAGATGGTTTCGGCGTAGAAGGCAAGAATGGAGCAGGTACAGGTGAAAAATTTGGCATAAACAATGACATCGATATTTATTTCGGATCATTCTCAAAAGCATTTGCATCACTGGGTGGCTTTATTTCAGGCCCGGAATATATTATGACTTACCTCAGATATCATTCAAGAGCTCAGATACATTCCAAGGCGCTACCTATAGTATATGTTCTGGGAATGATTACCAGACTGGAGTTTCTTTCCAAAAATTCCAAGTTGAAAACCGAATTGCACAAAAAAGTCAAATATTTCAGAGAACAACTTAAGAAAAACAAATTTGATACTGGTAATTCTGAAGCCTGCGTTTTGCCTATATATTTGCCAAGTACCATTTATCAGGCATTAAACATTGTTATGGATTTGAGGGAAAACTACAACATATTCTGTCCCGTACTGGTTTACCCTTTTATTGCAAAAAATCAATTATTACTCAGATTCATACCTACAGTTTTACACACTAAAGAAGACATTGATTATACTGTCCGGGTATTGATAGATATAAGAGAAAACCTGAGTAACGGGAAATACAATGTCAAAAATGACTTCATCACTGAAATCTGACTTCGTTAGTGTTTTTCTTTCCAGGATTTGTACCTTTTAAACAGTCTTTCAGGTTCGCTTGTATACCAACCATAACCAGTTCTTCTTTCATAACCTATTTCAGAAATATCATATTTTACAATACCATCCCTGTCGCAAACAAAAGCACGATTAGTATTAAGATCGCAAAACCTACCCCATAAATCAGGTCCATTATTGCTTTTAACCATTTTTAAATCCGGTTTCCCATCAGGATTAATATATCTTTCAAGTCTGTAGTCCCTTATCCTGTTATTTTCAAACCACTCCATTGCAGCATTAACAGCATTAATAACAGTTGAATCAGGATTCTCAATATCCATAAGCAGTATCACTAAACCTACAGATTCCTGACCACTTAATGAAGGAAGTTCATAAGCCCTGGCTTTTGCCGGTTTCAAGGTAAATTCATCATGCTGAGCACACCAAATTGTCTTTTTACCATTCTGGATATATTGTGATTTAATTATACAATCAATACCCTTATCAAATGATTTTTTGCAGTTATCAATCGTATTATTATCACTAATACCGGTAAATAAATCATCACGGGCAGCTATTGATCTCAGAAGCGATAAAACATTAAAAGTAGCGTTGTCATTGTATGTAATATGGGTATAATATCCTTTGCTTCTTGAAAACTGTTTGAATCCACCATTTGGATATTGAATCGAAAAAATAAAATTCAGACCATCAATAAAAGCCCTTTTATATTTTTCATTTTTAGTTGCCTTGTACATTCTGGCAAGAAATACCATTTCAGAATACGTAGCACCATTATCAATTGTAGCTTCTTCAATATCATTTTTAGTCTTAAGTATTTCGTCTTTCTCAGTTTGACTTAATTTATTTTTGTATTTCCTGAAGTTTTTTGGCCATCCTCCATTTTCTTTTTGTAGAATAAGCACATTCTCAGCAACATTAACTGACTCAGTACTTCCATACCATTCCTCAGACTGAAAAAGAGCATTTGATAATTTTCTTAAAGACTGTGCATTTGAAAGAGTTGAAACAAATGCTAAAAGCACAAGTGCAATGAAAGATTTTGTAACAGATTTATGAATATACATTTTGTTGAAAATTAAAAAATGTCAATATCTCAAGCAAGCTTTCAAATATAGACACAAAAAAACATAAAGGGTTAAATAACCATTCATCAATAACTCCATTTTTTTGTAAATTTGTAGGAGTAATCCACTTCAATACAATATTGCCATGAGTGTTAAAGAAAATCTCAACAATATAATCCACACTCTGCCCAAAAATACCAGATTGGTTGCTGTATCAAAGTTTCATGATTCTGAAACCATATTGGAAGCCTATAAAGCCGGTCAGAGAATCTTTGGCGAAAGCAGGGTTCAGGAACTGGCTGAAAAGCAAAAAGAGTTGCCCGGTGATATTGAATGGCATTTTATCGGACATCTGCAAACAAATAAAGTAAAAGCAATTGTTCCATTTGTTTCATTGATACATAGTGTAGACAGCATCAGGCTTTTACAGGAAATAGACAAAGAAGCCAAAAAAATAAACAAAATTGTATCAATACTACTGCAAATCCACATTGCAGAGGAAGAAACCAAATTTGGCCTTTCGTTTGAAGAGTGCAGAAATTTCTTCAAATCAGGAGAATGGATTGATTCTAAGAATATTAAAATCAAAGGTCTAATGGGAATGGCTACACTTACAGAGGATAAAACTCAAATTAAAAATGAATTTCATTCACTCGGGCTTCTATTCAAAGAAATAAAAGAATCCCACTACCCTTCTGACTCTTCGTTCTGCGAACTATCAATGGGCATGTCAGATGACTATCAGCTTGCAATAGCTGAAGGCAGTACACTAATAAGAATTGGAACAGCAATTTTCGGATCCAGATACTAAGCTGACCCTGAATTATACTGGTATCTTTTCGATACGGGTTTGATGACGACCACCATCAAAAGAAGTGGACATAAATGTCCTGATTATTTCAATAGCTTCATCTTTTGAGATAAATCTCGCAGGTAAACATAATACGTTGGCATTATTATGTTGTCTGGCTAAAGATGCAATCTCTTTTGTCCAGCACAAAGCGCCGCGTATTGTTTCATGTTTATTGACGGTTATACTCATACCCTGACCTGATCCACAAATGGCAATACCAAAATCAGATTCGCCATCTTCAACAGCTTCAGCCATCGGATGAGCAAAGTCAGCATAATCACAACTATCAGGAGAGTAAGTACCAAAATTGGTAAAAGGAATGTTTTCGGCAGTAAGCCAGTCTAGGACAAATTCTTTTAATTCATATCCGGCATGATCGCTACATATTGCGACCGGGGGGACATCATCAGGATTCATAATTAATTTGGTGTTTTAATTTGTTACAAATTTAAAATAAAAACTACAAAATACAAAGAAAAAAAAGGGACTGTCTTTATAAAACAGCCCCTTTCAGTTATTTAGCTTAAAATTTACTTTTTAAGTAATGCTTTTACCTGTTTGTAAACATTGTCACCGGTAAAACCAAGTTTTTCATCAAGCACCTTGTAAGGAGCAGAGAAACCAAATGATTCCAGACCCCAAATACTGCCGTTTTCACCAACAAGACCCTGTAAATTTACAGGAAGACCGGCAGTTAAACCAAATCTCTTAACACCTGCAGGTAATACTGATTTTTTGTATTCATCAGATTGAACATTAAACAAACCTTCAGAAGGAACAGATACAATTCTGATTTTAATGCCGTCTTTTCTCAGCAACTCAGCACCTTCAACAAGTGTTGACACTTCTGAACCTGAAGCAATTAACACAACATCAGGATTGCCGTCACATTCAACAACATAAGCACCTTTTGCAACCTGTTTAGCGTTTTCATAGCTGCTTCCCGGAATATCTTTTATATTCTGGCGGCTTAATATAAATGCAGAAGGGGTGTGAGTATTTTCCATAGCCAGCTGATAGCAAGCAGTACATTCATTAACATCAGCAGGTCTGAGTACCAGCATGGAATTCTTACCGCTATGATTTTTAAGTTTTTCCATCAGACGAATCTGAGCTTCCTGTTCAACAGGTTCATGTGTAGGTCCATCCTCTCCCACTCTGAATGCATCATGGGTCCAGATGAATTTAACAGGAACTTCCATAAGAGCTGCCATACGAACTGCAGGTTTCATATAATCAGAGAAAACAAAGAACGTACCGCAAGCAGGTATAACACCACCATGGAGTCCCATACCGATACAAACACAAGCCATAGTTAATTCAGCAACGCCGGCCTGAAGAAAAGCACCGCTAAAATCATCTTTGGTCATTGCTTTGGTTTTCTTGAGGAAACCGTCAGTTTTATCAGAATTTGATAAATCGGCAGACGCCACAATCATATTTTCTACATTCTGTGCAAGATAGCTCAAAACAGTAGCTGAAGCAGCTCTTGTAGCCTGACCTGATTTTTGTTCAATTGCAGTCCAGTCTATTTCAGGAGCAGTACCGGAGAACCATTTAGCCATTTTAGCTGCAGATTCAGGATTCTTTGAAGCCCATTCAGCCTTGGCTGCATATTTTTCAGCGACTAAAGCTTCAAGTTCTTTATCACGTTTAGCATATAGTTCCTTTACTTCAGGGAATATTACAAACGGATCTTCAGGATTACCTCCAAGATTTTCAATTGATTTTTCAAAGCTGGCACCGGCTTCACCAAGAGGAGCACCATGAGTTGCACATTTATTTTCATAGCTGCTTCCATCAGGAGCAACAGCACCTTTACCCATTACAGTTTTACCAATAATGATGGTTGGTTTTCCTTTGACAGCTTTAGCTTTGTCCAATGCTGATCTCATCTGATCTACATCGTGACCATTTACTTCGAGTACTTCCCATCCCCATGCCTTATACTTTGCAGCAGTATCTTCACTGGTTACTTCAGCAGTAACAGTTGATAGCTGAATATCATTTGAATCATAAAACATTATGAGGTTGTCAAGACCAAGATGGCCGGCCAATCTGCCTGCGCCCTGAGATATTTCTTCTTCAACACCACCATCAGAAATGTATGTATAAATAGTCTGCTCCATCTGGCCAACAAACTTGGTATTCAGGAATTTTGCAGCTATAGCAGCACCAATAGCATATACATGACCCTGACCAAGAGGACCTGAAGTGTTTTCTATACCACGCTCAACATTTACTTCTGGGTGACCCGGAGTAGGACTATCCCACTGGCGAAATTGTTTGATTTCTTCGATTGTAAACTTTCCGGCTAAAGCCAGTTGAGAATACAACATCGGAGACATATGTCCCGGATCCAGAAAGAATCTGTCACGTCCTTCCCATTTCGGGTTTTTTGGATCATAAACTAGATATTCAGAATAAAGAAGATTTATGAAATCAGCTCCACCCATTGCACCTCCCGGATGACCTGATTTAGCTTTTTCTACCATAGATGCAGCAAGTATACGAATATTATCCGCTGCCTTGTTCATTAATGCATTATTATTCATAGGTTTTCAAAATATTTTTGACAAAGATAAAGAATCTTTCTACATTTGTCAGCATGAAAAGGACATTTTGGTATCAAATTGCTTTACTCTTTTTATTGATTTCATCAATAGATAAGGTTTATTCCGTTCCAGCTCCCAGAAAGATAATTGAAATAAGCCAACCCGACGGAACACGATTCAGAGGTCGTATGATTGGAGATGAATTTTTTCATTATGCGAAGTCCGAAGATGGTTACATATTATTACCTGACGAAAAAGGATTTCTGAAATATGCTGAAAAAGACACTAAAGGTGATTTAGTACCCGGCAAATATATTTGCAGAAATATAAGTGAAAGATCTGCTGAGGTAGACAATTACCTGAAAAAAATATCAAATAATCAGGTATTTTCAGAAAGGCAGCTTAGGAAACCTTTAGAAAACAGACTAGCCAGATCACTCGTAAGAAAAAATTCACGTGCTAACATTTTAAGATCAGCAACTTCCGAAGTATCTGGCAGTAAGTATCCAAATACTGGAAAAGTAAAATCACTTGTAATACTTGTTGAGTTTAAAGACCTGAAATTTTCAGTTGAAAAACCGGGAATATTTTTCAATGACTTGTTTAATAAAGAAGGTTTCAACCATGATAAGCATATCGGAAGTGTCAGAGATTATTTCATGTTTAACTCAAGAGATCTTTTTAAACCTTCATTTAGTGTTTACGGACCTGTTACGCTTGATAATGATGTGAGTTATTATGGCTCAAATAATAATAACGGAGAAGATGAACACCCTGCTCAAATGGTTTATGAAGCATGTCAGAAACTGGCTTCTACGATAGATTTTTCACAATACGATTCTAATGATGACGGATATGTAGACAACATTTTTATCTGCTATGCCGGAATGGGTGAAAACGACGGAGGTGGTGAAACTACAATTTGGCCGCATGCCTGGGTCCTTTCAGGAGAATCGCTTGCATTAACTCTTAACGGCAAAAAAATAGAAGATTATGGATGCAGTGCTGAATATCAGGGAAATGGCGCCATTACTGGAATTGGTGTATTTTGTCATGAATTTTCACATCTGTTAGGGCTCATGGACTCATATGATGTTGACTATGAAGTCAATGGCGAAGGTTTCGATTTAGGAGACTGGTCATTAATGGCACAGGGGTCATATAATTGTAATGAAAATGTACCACCAGCCCTTACCCTTATTGAAAGACAAATGCTTGGATGGAGTACACCACTTGAATTGAACGTCACCGGTGAAAATATTCAATTACCTCAATTGGACACTTTCAATGTAGGTTATATAATGAGGACTAACGATCCTAAGGAGTATTTTCTACTTGAGAACAGACAAAATAAGGCAGGATCATGGGATGAATATATACCTCATCATGGTATGCTGATATACCATATAGATAAAAGAACTGATGCCAATATCGAATTATCCTATAATAATCAGAACAGGACTTTCACATTTAATGACCTTTGGGAACTTAATATGGTTAATGCGGTCAGCTCACATCAGTGCATGGATGTAGAGGAAGCTGATAATAAATACATTATAAACTTAGGTTACAACCGTTCTTCATACGTTAATGATGCCAAAGGTGATCCTTTCCCGGGTAAAAACAATATCACGACATTTTCTGATTATACCTCACCTTCCATGAAAACCTGGTCAGGTGAAAGTTTGCTGAAATCCATTTCAAATATCAAAGAAAAAAACAGTACTGTTTCTTTTGATTTCAGCAACCTTATATCTTTTGAAAACAGGAAACCAACTATTATTCAGGCTTCAAATATCGGTCCGTTCTCATTTATCCTGGAATGGAATAAAATGCCTGAAGCAACAGGATATTATGTAGACGTTTTCAGACTTGACTTCAACGACACAGGAGGCATAGATACAGTCCTTCTTAATGATTATAATAATTATTATATAAAAGATACTACTTTAAAGATACTTGAACTTGATGATCTTGCTTTTTATACTTGTCGGGTGAAAGGTACTAATGGTACTGATTTGAGTTTATATTCGGATTATCTTACTCAAAGGACGATAGACGCTCCTGAAGTAAAAATTTTTGTAAGAAACCGTATTATATATCTGAAAGGTATTGATAAAAACACAAAATCAAAACTTTACAATTTATCAGGAATTCTGGTTTCAACCTCTGATACAAATATATTCAATGTTGAAACCCCCGGCGTTTACATTGCCGAATTCTATCATGACGGTTTCAGACAGGTTCAGAAAATACTTGTAAAATAAAAGAGGCTGTCTTCGGACAGCCTCTTACTTTATATTATAGCTAACAGTTACTTATTAAAGACCCTTGAAGAAATTTTCTTCAGTTATCTTACCAAGTAAAGCATATTTCTTGTAAAGCTCGCTGTAAACAGCAACCATCTTTGGATTAGGATAATATTCATTTGCGAAACCCTGACCCATTGCTTTCTGAGCATCTTCAACCTTTTCATATACACCGGCAACAACAGCAGCAAACATAGATGCACCAAAAGCACAAGCTTGTTCACTCTTTGCAACCTTAATCGGCATATTAAGAACATCAGCCATAGTCTGCATTACAAAAGGAGATTTCAAAGATATACCACCGATACCGATAACACTATCAATCTTAACGCCTTCTTCAATGAAACGATCAACAATAGCCTTTGAACCAAAAGCAGTAGCTTCAACCAAAGCACGGAATATCATAGGTGCAGTCGAACCTAAAGTCAAACCTGAAATAGTGCCCTCAACCAACTGACTTGCATCAGGAGTACGACGGCCATTCATCCAGTCTGTAGCAAATACACTGCTTTCTTCAGGATTGATTTCAGCAGCATACTTTGAAAGTACAGGAATCATTTTATCCATAGCTTCATCAACCAGTTTCTTTCTGGTATCTGCATCAATCAGATTAGACTTACCGATAAGCTCTTCTATTGGCCATGCCATTACGCGTTTGAACCAGGCATAGATGTCACCAAAAGCAGACTGACCGGCTTCAAGACCTACATATCCGGGGACAACTGAACCATCCACCTGACCACAGATACCTTTTATGAGTTTATCTCCCATTTCTTCATAAGAAGAAATCAAAATATCACAAGTAGATGTACCAATTACACGAACCAGTGAGTTTGGAACAATCTCAGCACCAACAGCACCCATGTGACAGTCAAAAGCACCTACTCCAACAGCAACATTTGTTGTAAGGCCTAAACGCTTAGCCCATTCTTCTGTTAAAGTACCAACTTTAGTATTGCTGGCAAATGTATCTTTAAACAAACGATCACGATAACCGGCTAAAAGTGGATCTAATGTAGTCAGAAAATCTTCAGCAGGAAGACCACCCCATTTTTCAAGCCACATTGCTTTGTGACCTGAAGCACAACGGCCTCTCTTCATTGTTTCAGGTTTTGTATCACCGCATAGTAATGCAGGTAACCAGTCGCAATGTTCAACTACCGAATAAGCTGCATTACGTACTTTTTCATCAGCACGCAAAACATGAAGTACTTTTGCCCAGAACCATTCTGAAGAGTAAATTCCACCTTCATAAGAAGTATAATCGATAGCCCATTTGCTGCAAAGATCATTAATTTCAGCCGCTTCTTTTACAGCTGTATGGTCTTTCCATAACACGAACATCGCGTTAGGATTTTCAGCAAAATCCGGCAATAATGAAAGCGGAGTCCCTTCTTTGTCGGTAAATACAGGAGTACTACCGGTAGTATCAAACGACATACCAATAACATTTTCAGCAACAGAAGGGTCACATTTGGCGAGAGCTTCCTTTACTGAATTTTCAAGACATTCAATATAATCCTTAGGATGCTGACGATACTGATTAGCAGTAGGCTGACAGTATTTGCCTTCAGCCCATCTCGGATAATATTTTACGGATGATGCCTGTTCCTCACCGGTTAATGCATCAACGATCAGGGCACGGCATGAATCCGTGCCATAATCAAGACCTATAACGTATTTCTTCATAATAATTAACGAAGAGCTTTGTTCAACATGTAATAAACCTCATTATTGCGGATATCCTGTTTGAAACCACGGATTGTTGTATCCTTATCAATAAGAAGAAGCTCGATGTCAGCTATTTCAGCATAATCTTCAATGTATTCTTTTGTCAAAGCAAAAGAGAAACTTGAATGGTGAGTTCCACCTGCGATAATCCATGCACCAGCACCGACTTCGAAGTCAGGCATTGGTTTCCACAAAGCACAAGCAACAGGTAATTTTGGAAGATCTTTTGGTTTGATAACTTCAACATCATTACAGATCATACGGAAACGATTACCCATATCAACAATAGTACATGCGATACCATCTCCATCATGAGCCTGGAATACCAAACGTGCACAAGTTCCTGAATCACCAATACCTAAGTAATGAACTTCAATACGAGGTTTTTTGGCAGCAATGTCAGGATTGATTTCAAGCATGTGAGCCTGAAGTATTGAACTGTTTTTACCATCAAAGTTGAGAGTATAATCTTCAAGGAATGAGCATCCTCCGGGAAGTCCCTGACCCATAACGTACATTGTACGGCATAATGCAGCAGTTTTCCAGTCACCTTCAGCACCAAAACCATAACCTTCAGCCATCAATCTCTGAGAAGCAAAACCCATAAGTTGTTTCATGCCTTCAAGTTCATCAAAACTTGTGGTAAATGCAGTTGCTTTTTTATCTTCAAGGAAACGTCTCAAACCAATTTCCTGAGCAGCAGCATCACGTACATATTGATGATCCTTTCCACCTTTGGCGGCATTAGGAGCAAATTCATAAATCTTTTCATATTCAGCAACAAGAGCATCAACTTCTGCTTCAGTAACAGCTTCAACATAAGGAACAAGTTTAGCAATCGGAGCATTGTCAACGTGATATCCCAGACGGATTTCAGCTTCAACTTTGTCACCATCAGTTACTGCAACATTATTCATGTTGTCACCAAAACGGATGATTCTCATATTCTGAGCATCTTCCCATGCAGCACAAACGCGCATCCAGATTGCAATCTTTTCCTGTGTGGATTTGTCTTTCCAGTAACCTACAACTACTTTGCGTGGTTTACGAAGACGACTGGTGATATGACCAAATTCGCGGTCACCATGAGCACTTTGATTAAGATTCATGAAATCCATATCAATCTCATCCCATGGAATTGTTTCATTATATTGTGTATGCAGGTGCAATAATGGTTTCTTATAATCCATCAAACCATGAATCCACATTTTTGCAGGTGAAAAAGTATGCATCCATGTGATAATACCTACACATTTAGTATCTCCGTTAGCTGCACGCATGATTTCAGAAACTTCTGCAGAAGAATTAGCAGTACCCTTATAAACAACCTTTATTGGCAATCTACCTGAGTCATTCAATCCTTTTACCATTTCATTTGAATGAGCGTCAACTTTAACAACAGCGTCACCTCCATAGAGCAACTGAGCTCCTGTGACAAACCAGACTTCTAAATCTTTGTATTGCATAGTATAATTAATTAAGTTAATATGTTATTATTTATTTTGTCCGTAGTATGCACCCGGACCATGTTTTCTGAAGAAATGTTTTTTAATAAGATGCTCATTCATATCAAGCTTTGGATTCACTCCATAAGCAATATAAGCCATCTTGGCTACCTGTTCCATAACAACAGCATTGTGGACAGCATCAGCAGCATCTTTACCCCATGAGAATGGTCCATGATTTTTAACTAAAACTCCCGGAACATGATTGGCATTAATACCGTTGAAACGTTCAATAATTACATTACCGGTTTCAAGCTCATATTCTCCTCCCATAACTTCCTGCTCGGTCATATCTCTCGTACAGGGAATTTCCTGACTGAAATAATCAGCATGTGTCGTACCTATATTTGGAATATCAAGACCAGCCTGAGCCCAGGCAGTAGCATAAGTCGAATGAGTATGGACTACTCCACCTATTTCAGGAAAAGCTTTATAAAGAGCAAGATGAGTAGCCGTATCTGAAGAAGGTTTAAGATTTCCCTCCAACACATTTCCGTCAAGATCCAAAAGGACCATATCTTCAGGCTTCATATCATCGTATGAAACACCAGAAGGTTTTATAAGTACCTTTCCGCTTTCTCTGTCAATTGCACTGACGTTGCCCCATGTAAAAATGACAAGTCCGTGTTTAACCAACTCCAGATTAGCTTCAAATACCTTTTTTCTTAAAACATTCAAATCCATATGAAAGAAATAATTGTAGATTTTACACTTTTAGGTGATAAACAAAAAAATAAATATAATACTTTTTTTCAAAATATTATAATGTGAAAGAGAAGCCTTCCTGAACAGCCTTCTCATATAACTCCTTATTGAAAGTATATAGAAATGCTCCTCTCTTGGAATTGCTTTTATCTTTTTCTTCAGACTTTTCAAGGAAATACATGGTTTGTATCTTCTTTCTGAAATTTCTCTTATCTATAGCGTTGCCATAAATTGCCTCATAAAGAGTCTGCAATTGCGGCACTGTAAATTTCTCAGGTAATAAGTTGAAACCAATAGGCTCAGACGAAGCCTTACGTCTCAATCTTCTTAATGCTGCTCTGACCATCGTATCATGGTCAAATATCATTTTAGGCAAATCATTAATATTACGCCAGTAAGCATTGTGTTTTTGTACAAGCTCCCGGTCATAATCTTCTACATTAATCAACGCATAATGCGCCACAGATAATACTCTTTCTCCCGGATCACGATCAATGTCTCCGAAAACACTTATCTGTTCAAGAAATACATCTTCAAGACCGGTCAGATTCAGAAGAACTCTCGCAGCAGCATGATCAATACTCTCATCTTTCTGAAGGAAACCACCCATTAAAGACCATTCACCTTTACAAGGATTAAAATTTCTCTTTGTCAATAATAATTTTAACTCACCATCCTGAAAGCCAAAGATGATACAATCTACTGACACGTAAAATTTTTCGTTATCCTTATAAAACTGATTTTCGTAATTTTCTGACACTTCTGTTATGTTTAACTAATAATGTATAAAAATAACACTATATTAAAAATGAGACAAACTCTCCGGTGAAAAAATTTCACCGGAGAGATGCAAATTATTTTTTTATATTCCTGTTACCAGAAATATATATAGAATGCAACACAAAGAGCAACTACACCTAAAGATGCAACAACGTCTCCCCAGGTCCAGCTCTTCTTAATAAGCGCTTTGTAATCACCAGTGAATGTGATGAACTCAATTTGTTTAGCCGAAGGTTTCTTCGTAAAGAAGGAAACAACAACCATAAATGCCATAATGAATACAAGCAACCATATTTCAAATATCAGCCAGTTTGTTTGCCAGAACCATGTTGTGGAATTCCAGAACCAACCGGTCATTTCATCCATACCTGTATTAGTAAGAATGTTCGTAATCAAACGGGCCATACCAATCAGGAATCCAACAATAAGACCTGACTCACCAGCTTTAGGCGTAATCTTTTTGGAGAATATACCCAATACGAATACTGCCACCATTGCAGGAGCAAGCAGTGATTGAATACCCTGCAGATATGAATAAAGGCTACCAAGACTCATCATTACCGGAATCCATGCAATACCCAGTATTACAACTACGATCGTTGCAATACGACCAACAAGGACATATCTTTCTTCAGTTTTGCCTTTAAACATAGGCTTATAGAAGTCTTCCGTAAACAATGTGGCACATGAGTTGAAGAAAGCAGCCAAAGAGGCAACAAGTGCTGAAATGAAACCAATAGTTACAATACCTTTAACTCCTGCAGGTAAAACAAACTTTACCATAGAGCCAAAAGCTGTATCAGGATTATCCAGTGTGAAACCACTATCAGGACGAGCAGCAAGTGCGGCAGCAACCATACCCGGGATCAGGAACATGAATACAGGTAAAATTTTAAAATAACCTGCAGCAATTGTACCTCTGCGGGCACGCTTCATAACAACATCACTAGCTTCACCTTTATGTTGTCCAAGCACACGTTGAACGATATGCTGGTCGGTAGCCCAATACCAGAGACCGATAATTGAAGCACCGATAAATACCCAGAAACCGGGATATTCATCATACATAGGGTCACCTGTTTCAAAGTGGAACATATGGTTTGTACCATAAGCAACGCCATCAGCTCCAACACTAAGAGATTTTGAGTAATCAATCATTGCCATCCAGCCGTCACCGATATTACCACCTCCTAAGGCTGCTAAACCAAGGAACAGCACAAGGAATGAACCAATAATTAAAATAGGAGTTTGAATCGCTGAAAGAGTCATGACTCCTTTCATACCTCCCAGTACAGTAAATATACCGGTAAGTACTATCAAACCGATTGCACCATACCAGAATGGCAATCCAAGCAAACTTTCAAGAAAAATTCCTCCTGTAAAAGCGGTAACACTAACTTTAGTAAGAACGTAAGCAACAAGTGTTATTATTGATAACCATGATCCTGTTGCAGGTGTATAACGATTTTTCAGGAAGTCAGGCATTGTGATGATTTTACCCAACTTATTATTCATAAGCTGATAAAAAGGAACAAATAACCAACCGAGGATAAGTATCATCCAGCCCTGCATTTCCCAATGTGCCATACCAACACCTGCTTTAGCACCTGTTCCTGCAAGTCCAACCAGATGTTCTGAACCAATGTTTGCAGCAAATATAGCAGCACCAATGATATACCATGGTTCACCCTTACCAAATAAAAAGTCCGAACTGTCCGCACCCTGCTGAGCGCGTTTGTGTTTTCTGATCGAAAACCATAAAGCAACAGTTACCGCAAGAATCCCGACTGCAATAATAATCCAGTCAAGCCAAATAAATTCTTTCGAATACCAATTCATAGTAATTTGTTAATTATTAGATCAAAGTTGTAATCTCTTATTTGTATCGCATTAATTTTCATTAGTTGCCCATAAATAATTGGTGTAAATGTAACACTTATTATTATCCGAACAGATAATAAAAATATGTTTTATAACACAATTATATATGGCAACTTACAATCATCAGGCTAATTTCCTTGAACCATCACTGATGACAACATCATAGACTTTAGGATACTTGCCAAATTTAACTTTGAAAGATTCTTTAGCATCAGCAATAAATTTATCATAGAGTTCGTCCTTTACAAGATTAATAGTGCAACCACCAAAACCACCTCCCATTACGCGTGATCCTGTGACACCATTTTTCTTTGCACAGTCATTCAGGAAATCCAGTTCTTCGCAGCTTACTTCGTAAAGTTTGCTCATGCCGTGATGAGTTTCATACATCCTTGCTCCTACTGTTTCATAATCGCCTTTTTCAAGCGCAGCACAAACATCAAGAACCCTTTGAACTTCTCCGATAACATATTCGGAACGCATGTAGTCCTCAGCAGAAATCTGATCACGGACTTCATTCAGCATTTCCATTGTAGCATCACGAAGGAATTCCACTTCAGGATGATTAACTCTGATTGCAGC
>CAZCPI010000002.1:0-7766 GCA_964500535.1 uncultured Bacteroidales bacterium | reverse complement strand
CCACAACTAAACAAATCATTTAAAGCAAATGCATATGTGCTTTCCAATGCAGCAGATGAAGACATACCTGCACCCAGAGGAACATCACCTGCAAAAGCAGTATCAAAACCACCAAGTTTTGCACCACGTTTAGTCATTTCTCTGCATACTCCAAAAATATATCTTGCCCAACTAGCTTTAGGAGCATCTTCTTCGTTTAATCCAAATTCAGCATAATCCTCCAGGTCTATAGAATATGCTCTGATCTTATCAGTTCCGTTTAATTTGATTTCAGCAACCATGCCTTTATCGATAGCGCCCGGGAATACAAAACCACCATTATAGTCTGTGTGTTCACCAATTAAGTTAATACGTCCCGGAGATGCATAGACTGAACCTGTTGCACCATCAAAATGTTTTTTAAACTGATTTCTTATGATTTCTAAATCCATAATAGTATATATAATTAAAAATTATTCAACAGGAATATCCTTATTTACATTCTTACATCCGATCAAAGCATACCAAAGCAGATAAGCTATACAAGCGAACATTACCCAATAGCTGGCGATGTAACCTGAAAAGTCAGCAACGAAACCTTGCAAAAGAGGTATGATACCACCACCGCAGACCATTACCATAAACCAACCTGAACCGGCTGCCGTATATTTACCAATACCTTCAACAGCAAGATTAAAAATACCACCCCACATAACAGAAGTGCAAAGACCGCAGAGCACTATAAACAAAATGCTTATAGGAACTTGTTGGAACTCTGAAAATGACAAATTCAAAGGAATGTTGATACCAATATTTTTTGGAAGGAAAATAGCCAGTATAATAAATAAAAGTCCGGCAGCAGATACAACAGTCATCATAAGTTTGGTAGAGACTTTAGAACCTATAGCTCCGCCTATCAAACGACCGCACATCATTAACAGCCAGTAAAGACCAACTATTATACCGGCAACTCCTGCATCAATACCAAGACCTGATGTTCTTTCACCACTTATAACCTCAGATGCTTTTTTGAAAGTATCTTCAGTTACAACCTGTGCAACATAACCATCTGTAAGTTTGTTGGCTTCATCCTGTGATTTTAACAATTCCAGAGCAGCAGGATCAGCCTGTTGTTGGTTATAATTATCAACCACACTCTGAGCATTCTCAGTAGTAAATGTAGTCATGTACAGATTTGCAGTACTTGGAATACCTATTTCAACACCGACATAAATAAAGATAGCTATTATACCGAAAATGAAATGACGGAAAGAAAAAGGACTGTGTTTATCTTTTACTTTAGCAACTGTTTTGTCTTCCAGATGAGGTTCCGGAATTTTAACAAACATAAGTACAAGGAATGCAACAGCAAAAATACCCATAGCAAGGAACAAAGCCGGATTTGCTTTCTGGATAGTACGACCGGCTTCAGCACCCATCAGATATCCGACAAGCATAGGAGTAATTGTAGCAGCAATAGAATTAAATGAACCACCTAACTGCAATAACTGGTTACCCTTGTTACCGCCACCACCTAATGTATTCAACATCGGATTTACAACTGTGTTCAAAAGACACATAGAGAAACCAGATATAAATGCACCAGCCAGATAAACTGAGAATGATTCAACTTGTCCTGAAAGGAATTGAACGCCAACTCCAAAGAATCCTATAGTAACGGCAGTTAGCGCCGTAAATTTGTAACCTTTTTTCTTAAGCATCATACCTGCCGGGAAACCCATAAAAGCATAAGCCAGGAAGTTAGCGAAGAAACCTAATTGAGATTCAAAGTTCGATGCACCGAATTGTTTTGCTACTATCACACCCATTGGGCTTGGCAAACCAGTAACAAATGCAATCATGAAAAATAGTGCAAACATCACTGCAATAGGCAGAGCATTGCTTTTGTTTTTTTGTTGATCCATTGTAAAAAATTTAGGATATTGACTATATAATCATTAACAAATTGACCTCTATGATCATTTTGATGCCTTGCAGCAACCTTCTTTTTCAGCTTTGCAGCAATCACCACCTTTTGAACAACTGTCTTTTGAAGCTTTGCAGCAGTCACCTTCTTTTGCGCAACTGTCTTTTGCACAGTTTTCTTTGCATTTCATAGCACACTCATCGCTGAATACGCCAAACTTGTAGATACAGTGACTTGTGTAGGTTTCACCCGGACGAAGTACAACAGAAGGCCATTGAGGCTTGTTTGGGCTGTCAGGATAATGCTGAGTTTCAAGGCAAAGACCTGTTCTCTGTTTGTAAACAATGCCTTTTTTACCTTTAACAGTTCCGTCAAGGAAGTTTCCGGTATAAATCTGGATACCAGGTTCATTTGTAATGACCTCAAGAGTACGCCCGCTAACAGTATCAACAACGAAACAAGCAGGAGTACTGTCAGTTACACACTTGCAAAATACCCAGTTATGATCATAACCGTTGCCATTTTTAAGTTGTACAAAACTGAAATCATTAATCCTTTGACCAATAGCACAAGGTCTTCTGAAATCCATCGGAGTACCTTCAACCGGTAAAATTTCACCAGTTGTCATGTAAGTAGTATCCACAGGTGTGAAACCATCAGCTTTAACAGACATGATGTGGTCGAGAATGGTATTTTCAGGATTTCCTGTAAGATTGAAATATGAATGATTGGTTAGATTTATGATAGTCGGCTTGTCAGTAGTTGCAGAATAGCTGATATCAATAGCGTTATCATCAGTAAGTTTATATGTAGCTTTAGCTGTCAGAGTGCCGGGGAAACCCATTTCACCGTCTTTTGAAGTATAGGAAACTTCAAGAGTCTGATCATCAATTTGTTTAATATCAAACATCTGATACTGAAAACCTTGTGGTCCGCCATGCAGAGAATGTCCGAAATTATTGGTTTCCAACTGATAATCAACGCCGTCAAGAGTAAACTTGCCTTTATTGATCCTGTTGCCGTAACGACCAATGAAAGCACCAAAATCAGTCTTATTATTAAGGTATCCTCCTATTGAGTCAAAACCAAGAACAACATCGCCAAAGACACCGTTCTTGTCAGGTACCCAGATTGAAACTATTCTGGCTCCGAAATTTGTCATACAAACCTCCATACCGTTTTTATTGGTAAGAACATACAAATCATTCTTCTTACCATCAATCTCAGTCTGAAAATCAGATCTTTTTAAACCGGATTTTGTGATTTCTTTTTCTTTGCATCCTGAAACGAACAGAAGTAACGCCAGTGCGATTAATGAAACTGTATTTTTCATATTTTTAGTGGTTAGATTTTTGGAAATAAAACGTGTAAAATTAACCCTTAATTTTTAGCATTTATTTTATAAAATTATGTTCTACAACATAAAAATAGTCCCCAAGAACATTTATAATCGTTTTTGGGGACCTTTTAATATTATTTAATATTTAATGTCATTTATAAAGCTTAACTGAAAGCGGTTGCATAATTGAAATACTTTCAGATTCAACATATCTGCACCAATCCTGATCAGTTTTGAAACCGGCCTTACTCCAGCCTGAGCCAAAGAAATATCTGTATTCATCACCAGTCTTATATTTGCTAAGACCAAGAATATGACCTGATTTCATCTTAAATTCAGTTATGCCTGCAGGGAAAATCACTGCCGTATGACCTCTGCCTGAAAATACAGGTTTTGCAGTTTGCGACATAAGATTTTCAGAATATGCTATATACCTTTTTTCTAAAGACTTACTGACAGACTGAATAGAATCATGCAAATAAATACCTGCAGCCAGCATGAAACCGGTTGTATCACCGGAATATTTTATGGTTGCCTCATTGAAGTTTGAGCCTGCATTTATTTTTATCATCATTTCAGCCTTAAGAATACGCTTACCAACCGGTATCCTGTCATAAAATAACACGAAAGAAGACTGTAAAGGACCATTGTCAAGTATCTTATATCTGTCATAATGATTGCCGACAAACAATGTATCCTTCATGTACGGAGCTATCGAACCGGCACCCAAAGTATGAGCAACTTTATAACAATCAAGACCTTCTCCATGATCTTCATGATATGTGGCTTTACCAGACAACTCATCTTTATACCATTTATCTATGATCAGATCAGAAGTCCTTTTATACCATACATCAACTCCATTGCTGGGATTTTCGGCAGCAAGTGCAGGACCATACATCCTGAATGCAATCCTGTCATTTTCCCATGCAATATCATCCTTTCTTTCAGGTATATAACGGACAAAAGTTTTTGCATCCACAGAAGTGGGTTCACCCTCCTTAATATAAAAGGATGTTTTCTCTCCGGCAGCAAGTGTAACAGGAAAAATCAGACACTGAGGTTTCTCACTACCTTTATATAATAATTGGTATGGTACTTGTTTGCCCTTTTCATCAAGAACTACAATTCTGGAATAATCAAACTCAGTCAGCTGACACAGACAAAGCTCAACCATTTCACCTTTCCTGTCAACTTCCGAATTGTTAAACACGGAAACCTCAACCTTCCCGTTACACGACAATAAAATCGCCGATAACAGGAAGATAATTATTATATTGACCTTATTATTAATCATTTATTTCGGTTGTTTGCCCAGATAAGCCAGAATACCACCGTCAACGTACAAGATATGTCCGTTAACAAAATCAGAAGCAGGTGAAGCCAAAAATACTGCAGGACCGGTCAAATCATCAGTAGTACCCCAACGTGCGGCAGGAGTCTTGGAAATAATAAATTCATTAAAAGGATGACCCGGAGTGCGTATAGGAGCTGTCTGAGGAGTCTCAATATAGCCCGGGCCCAGGCCGTTAACCTGAATGTTAAATTCACCCCATTCTGAAGCCAGATTTTTGGTCAGCATTTTCAATCCACCCTTAGCAGCAGCATAAGCAGAAACTGTTTCACGACCAAGCTCACTCATCATTGAGCAAATATTAATAACTTTTCCTGCTCTCTTGGCAATCATTCCCGGAGCAACAGCCTTGGAAACAATAAAAGGACCATTCAGGTCGATATCGATAACCTGGCGGAATTCGGCAGCAGTCATGTCTATGGCAGGAATTCTCTTTATAATGCCGGCATTGTTAACAAGTATGTCAATTATACCAACTTCTTTTTCAATCTGAGAAACCATAGCATTTACCTGTTCCTCATTTGTTACATCGCAAACATAACCATGTGCGTTAATACCGCATCTTTTGTATTCAGCCAAACCGTTTTCAACAAGTTCAGGTTTGATATCGTTGAAAACGACAGTTGCACCGGCTTCAGCATATGCTTTTGCAATTGCCATACCTATTCCGTAAGAAGCACCTGTAATCAATGCTATCTTACCTTCCAATGAAAAATTTACCATTTATCCTCTATTTAATTGGTTAAATAATTATCTCAACTCTGTATTCTTAAAAAAGTCCTGATCTCCGTAATCAAGATTCTCACCACCCATACCCCAGATAAAAGTATAATTTGATGTAGCAGCAGCCGAATGAATGGACCATTCAGGTGAAAATACTGCCTGATCTCCTTTCATCCAGATATGTCTGGTTTCGGTAGGTTCACCCAAGAAGTGAACAACTGCATTTTCCTCAGGAACCTCAAAATAAAAATAAGCTTCCATCCTGCGGCTGTGAATATGTGCAGGCATTGTGTTCCAGACACTACCGGGAGCAAGCTCCGTCATTCCCATCTGAAGCTGACAGGTAGGCAATACCTGATTTACGATCATCTTATTGATATTTCTGTGATTGGATCCTTCCATAGTGCCCAGTTCAACACATACTGCTTCATTTTTTGTAATTTTCTTGTCAGGAAAATTACGGTGAGCAACAAGAGAATTAAAATAAAACTTTGCTGGTTTCGCCGAATCCTTGCTTTCAAATGAAACTTCACGATCACCTGCACCAATATATAATGCTTCCTTGTACTTTAAATCATAAACTTCGTCTCCGACTTTTACAATACCATCACCTGAACCAACATTAAAAATGCCTAGCTCACGGCGGTGAAGAAAACAGGGAGCTTTTAAAGGATCAATAGCTTCAAGCTTTAAACTTTCAGCAACTGGCATGGCTCCACCAACTATCATTCTGTCAAACATGGAATATACCATGTTAACTTCGTCAGATGAGAACAACTTCTCAATCAGAAACTCTTTTCGGAGTCTTTCTGTATCGTAATGCTTCGCATCAACCGGATTTGAAGCATAACGGATTTCATAATTTGTCTTCATAAACTCATTAATATTATTTACCGGTAAAAACCATGTAAAAACCGTCAAAATGACACTTATATTGCTTATACCGGTGACTTTTGCAAAGTTAATTCAAAAGTTCATTAAAAAAAATGATTTTCACCGATTGAAATTAAACCATTTCATATGTTTATAATCAAAGCACTTGAATACGAAATGAGAAAATCATCATCTTAAAAAACGTTTATGAAACGAAAACTATTGGTATTAGTTCTGCTTATCCTCACAGGAGGTATTTCAGCTTTTGCACAGCACAGCATTCAAGGTAAAGTTTTGGATAAAAGTAATGAAGGCGCCATTGAAATGGCTACAGTACGCCTTCTGAAAACAGACTCTGCTCTGGTTACCGGAGGTCAGACTGACAGTAAAGGTGCTTTTTATCTTACAAAAGTAAAAGATGGCAATTATATCCTGGAGATCAGATATCTTGGATATCATAACAGTTATTCAAACATCACGATTGCTGGTAAAAACCAGATATTGAAAAACATTTATATATCTCCAAAAGAAAAAGAACTTGCAGCTGTAGAAATCAGAGGTATGGCAGCGCAAATGAATGTAAGAGGAGATACAATCGAATACAATACTGCCGCATATAAACTGGCTGAAAATGCAGCAGTTGAAGAATTACTGAAAAAGCTTCCCGGTGTAACTGTTGATGCTGACGGTAAAGTGACAGTAAACGGGGAAGAAATCAAGAAAGTCCGTGTTGACGGCAAGAAATTCTTTGACGGAGACATCCAGATGGCAACTAAAAATATACCTGTTGATATGGTTGACAAGGTTCAGGTAATCGATCAGAAATCTGAAATGTCTCAGCTCACAGGATTTGAAGATGAAAATACAGAAAGGATAATCAACCTGACAATAAAGGAAAACAGAAAAAAAGGTGTTTTCGGTAATCTTACTGCCGGAGGAGGTGCAGATAAAGACAAACAGCTGCGTTATAATTCAAATGCCTTTGTTAACATATTAAACGGAGAATCCCAGACTGCTTTAATCGGTGGAGCCAACAATATTAACGAAATGCGTAGCGGCAGAGGTCGTGGCGGATTTGGTGGCGGAGGCGGTGGTATTGTTTCCACGCAAAATCTTGGTGTTAACAACAATACAGAATTAAGTGACAAACTTACAATAGGTGGTGACGGTTCTTATAACCATTCGACGAATTTCACTGAATCTTCATCAGAACGCGAAAGCTGGATGCAGGGTTCAACATATACAAATATCAGCGAAAATAAATCAACCCGTGAAAACCATCAGGCTAATCTAAGGCTGGAGATGGAATGGAAAATTGACTCAATGACCACTTTGATACTTCAACCCAGAATTAATTATAGTAAAGGTATTAGCAATTCATCCAACCAAAATGTTTATTATGACCAGAATGATACTATAAGCTGGGGTAATTCAAAAAACAGCAGTGTAAGTGATGGTAAAGGTGCGAGCATGAATGTTATTTTAAACAAGAAATCAGCTGTCAAAAAAGGCAGAACCTTTACATTAAATGCCGGCGGTTCAATTGATAACAGCGAAAGCGAAGGTTTCAA
>CAZCPI010000001.1:1776-47050 GCA_964500535.1 uncultured Bacteroidales bacterium | reverse complement strand
TGGTGGGCGTTGACGGATTCGAACCGCCGACCCTCTGCTTGTAAGGCAGATGCTCTGAACCAGCTGAGCTAAACGCCCTCTTGTTTTTTGAAAAGCGCGACAAAGATACTGGTATTTTTGAATCCTGCAAGCGGTTTTAGCTTCAATTTTTTTTTGATAATCTTTTTTTGTGTGAAACAGACCAATTATTACACTGAAAAATAGTAACTTTGCGGCTTATGAAAAAAGTGAATCTCACGGGGTTCTTAAATAACAACAGGTTAACATATTGGAAAGCACTTTAAGCAGAAACCAATCAGAAAAAAACCAATCAGAAATGGAGTTGAATGACTTAACGGCAATATCGCCCGTTGACGGCCGGTATCGTTCTCAGGCATCGAAGCTTGCGTCATATTTTTCAGAATTTGCACTGATAAGATACAGGGTAAAAGTTGAAGTGGAGTATTTTATTGCTCTGTGCGAACTTCCTTTACCACAGTTGAAAGAATTCAATAAAGATTTATTCAGTGATCTCAGAGATGTCTATGTGAATTTTTCTCTTGAAGATGCACAGCGAATTAAGGATATTGAAAAGGTTACAAACCATGATGTTAAAGCAGTAGAATACTTCCTTAAGGAGGCTTTTGAAACTTTGGGTGTATCAGAGTTTAAGGAATTTATCCATTTTGGTCTTACATCGCAGGATATCAACAATACTTCAGTGCCACTTTCGATCCGTGAAGCAACTGAAGATGTTTATCTTCCTGCTTTAAATGAATTGAAAGCCAGGTTGAATAATTACGCTGAAACCTGGAGAAATATACCAATGTTGGCCAAAACTCACGGTCAGCCGGCTTCGCCGACAAGGTTAGGTAAAGAAATCATGGTTTTTGTCAGCAGGCTCGATCAACAGATTGAACTTTTGAAACAAGTACCTTTTTCTGCTAAGTTCGGTGGTGCAACAGGCAATTTTAATGCTCATAAAGTAGCTTATCCTGACGTTGACTGGCAGGGTTTCGCCGCAGAGTTTCTTAATGAAAAACTGGGACTTGAAAGAGAGCCCTATACCACCCAGATTTCAAATTATGACAATCTGGCTGCTTTATTTGATGGAATGAAGCGTATCAATAATATCATCATGGATATGAACCGTGATTTCTGGATGTATATTTCTATGGAATATTTCAAACAAAAAATCAAAGCAGGAGAAATCGGTTCATCGGCTATGCCTCATAAAGTGAATCCGATTGATTTTGAAAATTCTGAAGGTAATATTGGTATTGCAAATGCTTTGCTTGAGCATCTGGCTTCAAAGCTTCCGGTTTCGAGATTACAAAGAGATTTGACTGATTCGACTGTATTAAGAAATGTCGGATTGCCTTTCGCGCACAGTCTTATCGCTTTCAGGAGCAGTATTAAAGGTCTTGATAAGCTGCTTCTCAACGAAAAAGCCATAATGAATGATCTCGATAAAAACTGGGCAGTTGTTGCTGAAGGTATCCAGACAATCCTGAGACGTGAAAATTATCCCAATCCATATGAAGCACTTAAAGCTTTAACCCGAACGAATGAAGAAATAAATGAACTTTCGATCAGGTCTTTTATTGAAGGTCTTAATGTGAGTGAATCAGTGAAAAAAGAGTTGTTGTCAATCACTCCAAGTACATATACCGGTATTTAATTTATATTTTACAAACAAATTTTATTGCAATTATTATGACAGACAATGAAAAATGGCAGGATAAGCCTGTGGAAGGTGAAAATTCTGCCCGCCGTGATGGCGAATGGAACCAGGGAAATTCGAATTCTGAAAATCCATGGAGAAGACAAAATGATAACCGTAGCAGATATGCTGGTTCATCTGATCGTCCGCGCAGATCGTATTCTGATAACAATGATGGAAATTCGAGGTCAGGAAACAGTTTTGACAGACCAAGAAGAGACACCTCTGATTCTGGAAACAGCTTTATGAGCCATTTTAATAATGGCGGAAGGGGCTATGGAGAAGGTAGAAATGACAGATACAGACGTGATGATTCCGAAGGAGGAAACCGTTTTGAAAGACCACGCAGAAACTTTTCAGAAGGCAATAACGATCGTCCGAGAAGAAGTTTTAATGAAGGAGGTGAAGATCGCCCAAAAAGGAGCTTTAATGAAGGAGGTGAAGATCGTCCAAGAAGAAATTTCTCAGAAGGCAATAACGACCGTCCGAGAAGAAGCTTTAACGAAGTTGGAGAAGATCGTCCAAGAAGAAGTTTTAATAATGGTAATAATGATCGTCCGAGAAGGAGCTTTAATGAAGGAGGAGAAGATCGTCCAAGAAGAAGCTTCTCTGAAGGTAATAGCGATCGTCCAAGGAGAAGTTTCAGTGAAGGTAATAATGACCGTCCGAGAAGGAGCTTCAATGAAGGTGATGGAGACAGACCAAGAAGATCATTCTCTGAAAACAGTTTTGATCGTCCCCGTCGTTCTTTTGGTGAAAACAACGATTTTTCAAGAAGAAGAAACGATTCAGGAGAACGTTTCAATAATAACAATTCTTTTGGCGGTGGTTTCGAACGTAAACGCCAGGATTTTGGAGAAGGAGGTGGTGATAATGAAAGATCGCAAAGTTCTCTTTTCAGAGGTCCTTCTTTACCAAAACCAGATAGAACTGATGGCAGACCCCGCAGACCAAGAATTAAACGCGAAAGTGGTTTTGATCATGGTACGCCATTTGGCCGTTCCTCTAATCAGCCTGCACTTGATCCTGATGTACCCATCAGACTCAATAAATATCTTGCGAATGCTGGTATATGTTCCCGTCGTGAAGCCGATGAATATATTCAGGCAGGAGTCGTAAAAGTTAACGGCGAGACTGTAAATGAGCTTGGAGTAAAAGTCAAACCGACTGACAGTATTTTATTTCATGATCAGCTTGTTAGTATTGAACGTAAAATATATATATTGCTCAACAAACCAAAGGATTGTGTTACAACATCTGATGATCCTCAGGAACGAATGACTGTAATGGATCTCGTGAAAGGAGCATGTTATGAAAGAATATATCCTGTAGGAAGACTTGACAGGAACACTACAGGTGTCTTACTGCTTACAAATGATGGTGATCTGGCCTCAAAACTCACTCATCCAAAGTATGAAAAACGAAAAATCTATCAGGTGACTCTTGATAGAAACCTGACTGAAAATGATCTCAGAACAATATTTGAAGATGGTGTTAAACTTGACGATGAATTGGTCAGGGTGGACAATCTGAGCTATGTGGATGCTGAGAAAAAGAATGTCATAGGTATTGAAATACACTCAGGTCAAAACAGAGTTGTACGTCGTATTTTTGAATCTTTCGGGTATAAGGTATTTAAACTGGACCGTGTATATTTTGCCGGTCTGACAAAAAAGAATCTACCACGCGGCAAATGGCGTCATCTCACCGATAGAGAAGTCAGCTTGCTTAAGATGGGCGCATTTGTATAGTTTTTTAAATGTCTTATGGAAAAAATTAAGAGAACAAAGATCGTTGAATTGCTCAGTTGCAGCAATTACGGAGAAATGGTGAATGTAAAAGGTTGGGTTAGAACCCGCCGTGGTAATAAACAAGTTAATTTCATAGCACTTAATGACGGCTCTACGATAAAGAACGTTCAGATAGTGGTTGATCTTGGTAATTTTGACGAAGAAAATCTGAAAAAGATTACAACCGGGGCCTGTTTGAGTGTGGATGGTATTCTCATGGAGTCTCCGGGACAAGGTCAGAATGCAGAAGTTCATGCTAAGACTATTGAAGTTTTGGGAGAAGCCGATCCGAATACATATCCATTGCAGAAAAAAGGTCATACTCTGGAATATTTGAGAGAAATTGCTCATTTACGTCCACGTACAAATACTTTTGGCGCTGTATTTCGTATCAGACATAATATGTCTATGGCGATTCATAATTTTTTCCATGAACGTGGTTTCTTCTATTTCCATACACCGATAATTACAGCTTCAGATTGTGAAGGTGCCGGCCAGATGTTTCAGGTAACAACAATGAATCTTTATGATTTGAAGAAAGATGAAAATGGATCAATCGATTATACTGACGATTTTTATGGTAAAATGGCCAGTCTGACTGTATCAGGACAGTTAGAAGGGGAGTTAGGTGCAATGGCTCTTGGTTCGATTTACACTTTCGGACCGACATTCCGCGCAGAAAACTCAAATACTCCACGACACCTTTCGGAATTCTGGATGATTGAACCTGAAGTTGCCTTCAATGAAATAGAGGACAATATGCAACTCGCTGAAGACTTCATCAAATATTGTATAAACTGGGCTCTTGAAAATTGCAAGGATGATCTTGACTTCCTTTCATCTATGTATGATAAGGAACTTTTGGAAAGACTGAAGTTTGTCGTTGAAAATGAATTCATCAGGCTTAAATATACTGAAGGTATAGAAATTCTTGAAGCTGCTGTTGCAGGCGGGCATAAATTTGAATTCCCTGTTTTCTGGGGAGCAGACCTTGCTTCTGAACACGAACGTTATCTTGTTGAAAAACATTTTAAGAAACCTGTAATTCTTACTGACTATCCTAAAGAAATCAAGTCATTTTATATGAAACAAAATGATGATGGTAAGACTGTAAGGGCTATGGACGTTCTGTTCCCGAAAATTGGAGAAATCATCGGTGGTTCTCAGCGTGAAGAATCTTATGAGAAGCTTTCAAAACGCGCTGAAGAGATGGGTGTGCCTACAAAAGATATATGGTGGTATCTTGAAACCAGAAAATTCGGGACAGCACCTCATTCCGGTTTCGGACTTGGATTTGAAAGGTTGATTTTATTTGTAACGGGTATGGCAAATATTCGTGATGTGATTCCTTTCCCTCGTACACCAAGGAGTGCGGAATTTTAAGTAATTATAAATGAGCCAGTTTGATGTATACATACTGGGATGCGGGTCGGCTTTGCCGACCCGTCACCATTTACCGGCTTCACAAATAGTCGATATCAGGGGAAAACTGTTTATGATTGACTGTGGTGAAGGGACACAGCTTCAATTCAGGAATACCAGGCTCAATTACAATAAAATTTACGATATATTTATTTCCCACCTGCATGGTGATCATTGCTTTGGTCTTATAGGCCTGATCTCTACGATGGGTATGCTTGGGAGAAATGCAAAATTGACAATTCATGCTCCTGAAGGTCTTGAGCGTTTGTTAAGACCTCAACTTGATTTCTTTTGCCGGGAGTTGCCTTATGAAGTAAGGATTCTTTCTTTTAATACTGAATCTTCCGCAATTATTTATGAAGATAAATCAATTGAAGTAGTAACTATACCCCTGAAACACAGAATTCCTTCTGCAGGTTTCCTTTTCAGGGAAAAACCTAAAGAGTTGCATGTTATAAAAGAAATGCTTGATTTTCATAATGTGCCGGTCAGGGAAATTCAGTCAATAAAAAAAGGATGTGATTTTATTAAACCGGATGGAGAGATTGTCCCCAACGATTTATTGACAAAACCTGCTACACCATCAAAATCATATGCTTATTGCTCTGATACTTCATATGCCGAATCAATTATACCATATATAAAAGGTATTGATCTGCTTTATCATGAAGCAACTTTTTGTGAGATGGAAAAGGACAGGGCAAAGAGTACAATGCATTCAACAGCTGCCCAGGCCGGCAAAATTGCAAAACTGGCGTCTGTAAAACAGTTACTTATAGGACATTATTCCGCAAGATACCCGAATGATAAAATGTTCCTTAAAGAGGCAAAAGCTGAGTTTGAAAACGTTGTACTGGCTGATGAAAATCAAAAGATTGAGGTTTGATTTGAAATAATACTTATTTTTCATTACTTTTGTCGCAATTATCAATCAAATATGAAGAAATACCTTTTTCTCATATTGCTTATAACTACCCTTGCAACACCTGTAATTGGGCAGAAAAGTGAAAGATCTACTGCTCAGGTAGCTCAGGAATCAGGTATGACTGTACTCCTTAAGGGTAAAACTTTACAGATCCAAAATATAAAGAACGGCGACAAAATAGAGATTCTGAATATTCTTGGCGTAAGGGTTCTCGAAAAAAAATCTGACAGCACTTCAATAGAGCTCCAGTTGGATCTGCAACAAGGCTACTATATCATAAAGGTAGGAACTCAGGTCAGAAAGATTTCTCTGAAGTAATTAAAAAGTTCATTTCAGTTTTCTTTCACTTATCTTAATCTGCCATCTGTATACAAAAATTGTAAATATAAGATATACTCCTGTTTGAATCCATAATCCCAGACATTCAGGACCAATCTGATATATCGAAGCTCCCATCGAGTTCATCTTAAGGAAACCCTGGATTCCTAAAGTAGAAGGAAAGAAATAGGAAACCATTTTCCAGAACGGATCTATGTTTGTTCCCGGCCACGAAAATCCTGCTAATAGAAGCAGAGGCATTGATGTGCATAAATAAATTAGTATTGAAGATTCTCTGTTCCAGAAAAATACTGATATTGCCATACTGAAGAAAATACATGCCAGCAAAAAAGGCAACAGAAATGGAATAATTGTACCTAATGTAAGAAAATGCGGGAATTTAAACAGATATGGTATTAAAAGCAAAATATACGAACTTATTAAAGAATACAAAACCAGATAAGCCAGACTCTTCCCGCAGACAATTCGTAGTGTTCCGTGATATTTTCGTTTATAAGGGATTAACATATGAAAGGTGTTTTCTTCGCGGGCAGTACCGGCAAGCATCCCGACTCCTATAACAAGAGTCTGCTGAATTATCAAAATCAGTACAGCCGGCAAAAGGAAAGAAGCAAAACCTATTCCCGGATTGTACAAGGCATGCCCCTCACTTAATACAGGATTTGAAGAAACAATTGCTTGTCTTTCGGTAAGTCCCTTTAATTCAAGATTTTTAATTTGTATAGATGCATTCATATCCATACATACATAATTTATGCCCGAATAAATGCATCTGAAATATAACATTGTTGCAATATTACTGTATGCAAAAATATGTGATTGCTTGCCTTTACTGATATTTTCTGAAAAATCAGAAGGGATAAAAATTATACCTTTTGCTTCATTTTTAGCAAACAATATTTTTGCTTCTTCCAATGAAGGGACTTTATATGCAACCTTTATGTCAGGAGTAGCATCTAGTTTACGGACAAAATCTCTGCTTATTGATGAATTGTTCTGGTTTACAATGGCGACCGGAACATCTCTTAGCGCTTCATTTTTATATACGAAGCCATAAAGTACAGGGTAAATAATGCTTGCCGCAATGAATATGACCACAACACCGGAATCTTTAAAAACATTTTTTATTTCTTCCACAAAAATTTCAGAAATGTCTTTGAAAGCCGTTTTTAAATAGTTTTGTTGTTTCATCATGTTACTTTTTTGGATAATTTAAATAGACTAACGCATTTTTGAGCCTTTTCCACACAACTAATGGTAGAAGTAGAAAGAATATGTACGATAAATAATCAGTAACAGAATACGCTGCATCTATTCCATTCAGTGCTACATTTTGATAAATCTTAAAGAAGAACCGCAAAGGAAAGCCATAGTTGATAGTCTGAAGAGCAATCGGCATTCCTTCAATGGGATAAACAAGACCTGAGTACGAGAAGGCAAGTATACCATATAGTCCGGCAAAACATAATCCATCTCTTAGTACAGGAAATAGTCCTATCATGAAGACTGCTATACTTTCGGTTGCTATAACAAGTAGGAAAACATTCAAGAGCATCCATAAAATACTGCTATTTAATGGAAAGTGCATATATTTGAACATGTAGACTTCATAAAAGAAACCTATGCATGTAAATATGACAGTGTATGGCAACAATTTCCCGAAAAGACCTCTTAATAAAGAATACCCTGAAACTCTTAGCCATTTTAAGGAACTGCTTTTCTTAAGTTCAATTCCGATTACGTACACAATTGTCATCAATACAATCAACTGCAACATTGCAGGTAATAAAATATTTGATAAATAGACCGAATAATTTAGCATAGGATTTCCTATAGGATGGGCTTCAGGCACAATTGCCTGAATCTGTCCCATGCTTTCGTCTACAGTCTGCCCTCTTGCCGTCCTTGTTTGTAGGTTAACGCCACCGGAAATCGTATTCAGCATAATTCCGAGGTCACGTAGTATCAGCGAGCCTGCAATAAAATATGCCTGGTTGTAGTAATATTCTATTTCAGGTTGATTTCCTGACATTATATCTTTTTGTAAATGAGACGGTATATCAACAAAACCAAAAACTTTACCTTCCTGCATTGATTTTCTTGCTTCAGTGAAGTTTGTATAATATTCAATTACTTTAGTTTGCTGGCTTGCCTTCATTTGCCGCACAATATTTCTGGATAGTGACGAATTATCATGATCAATGACGCCTATCGGAAGTTGTTGAGGTAAACCTTCTTTTAAGAAGGATGCAAAAAAGATAAGAAACCCAACAGGAAGAATAATCGATATGAAAATATATACTGGCATTGAAACGAAACGTCTTAATTCCCTTTGCAATGACATCTTCCAACCGGGAAATTTTATAACTTTCATTTTTTGTTTTTTTTAGAAAATTATTTTTTATTTTCTTCCATCAGTACGCTCATTCCCGGTCGCATTCCTTCAACTTTTGTAACAGGTTTAGCACGTATTTCGAAAGTTTTCACATCATACTCTCCTGTCATCTTTGTTGCCTTCCATGTGGCATAACTTCCCAAAGCTTTTATATATGTTACTCTAAATAAAACGTTATCTGCTTTTATTGCCGGAATAGAAACTTTAATTTGTGATCCGATTTTATATCCTGCGAGCTGGTCTTCACGTAAGTTTATAGTAATCCAGCAGTTATTAAGATCTACTATTGACATAATCGGAGCTCCCTGTCCTACAAGCTCTCCTTGTTTTGGATAGATTTCTGATATTTCTCCGTTGATTGGTGAGATCAGTTTTGTTTCAGGGATATATGCTTCAACTTCCGATACTGCACCTTTAGCACGATCAACCAAAGCTTTTGCTGATAGTTTATCTTCTCTTTCAGCTCCGTTCTTTGCCATGACATACTGAGATTTTGCTGCTCTTTCAGTCGCAACTGCAGCTTTATAGAAAGCTTCGGTTTCGTCAAACTTTTGCGCTGAAACCACTTCGTTTTCAAATAGTTTTTTTACTCTTTCGTATGATTTTTGAGCGATATCAAGACCAGCCTTAGCTTTTTGCCATATTTCATAAGCACCCTGAATCTGTTCAGCTCTGGCTCCTTTGATTGCTTTTTCGTTTTGTGCTTTGGCTGCATTTTCGGCTGCTTCTGCTTGGTCAAGTTTGGCATAGAGTTCTGGAGAATTCAGAAGTACAAGAGTATCACCTATATTTACAGAATTGCCTTCTTCGACAAATATTTCCTGAATACGTCCGGCAAGTTTGCCAGAAATACGGACTTCATTTGCATCGACTTCTCCCTGAATGATTTCCTTTGCAGGTTTCATAACAATGGCTCCGATAACGGAAATTAGTATTACAACACCTAATAATACTACCAAACCGACAATAAGATTGGTTTTATTTTTCCTAAGCGCTGATTTAGAACTGGTTTTGATATTATTTTCCATAGTGAATTGCATTTATTATTGTTATTTTTTTTTATTTTAAGTCACCCAAAGCTTTTTTTAGATATGCATTACATAGTTGTACATCAATTTGGGCATCGATATTGTCTGAATTTGCCTTGAGCCAGGCTGTTTGAGCTTCTAGTAATGTCGATGTTGTAATTATACCCGATTCGAAACCCAAATTAGCATATTTAAGATTTTCATTGGCTTTATCCATATTGGATGTTGTCATTTTTATTTTTTTTACAGCTTCCCGGGTTTTAAAAGTTGCCTGTGAAATATCAAGCTCAATTTTCTCTTTAGCATCTTCTAGTTGGAATTGCGCTATATTCTTTGCATTTTGTGCTGATTTGAGAGTATGAATCCTTTCACCCCAATGAAATATAGGTACAGAAACAGCAATACCTATCTGAAACTGTCCGTCAAATTGATCCTGAAAACCATTGTACATATTAGGATTTGAAGTAATATAGCCCGCCGTTAGACCGGCATTAGGTAAAAAACGTGACATCATAATTTTTTTGTTCGCATCAGCAATTTTTACAGCTTCTTCAAGACTTTTTACCTCATATCTGTTTTCAACATTTGTACTTTGTATAGTAATGTTGGATTCGATTGAAGGTATGCTTTCAATTTTTTCATCTGCAAGTCTGAATTCTGAATCCAATGGTAATCCGCAGATCTGAGATAATGCCATTCTGGAAAGGGATAAACCGTCCTGGACCTGCAGTAATGACATTTCAGCTTCATTTAACTTAACTTTAACTGTCAAAGCATCAGACTTAGTGGCAACCCCGATTTTAACTGACTTTTCAATATCACAGTCTATTCTTTTCAGGAGTTCAACATATTTTTTTGCGAGCTTTTCCTTATTGACTAATGATACAATCCTCCAGTAAGCTTCGTCCGTATTTAATAGAGTTTCAGAAATTTTACCTTCCATAGAAGCTTTAGCAATTTTTTTTGAACTTTCCGCGATGCGGTTTAATTCCCGTATTTTGCCTCCCATATACAGTGGTTGAGTCATCATAATTGCCCCTGCAAATAAATTTCTACTATCAAATTCAAATGCACTTTTTGGAATGTATGCAAGATTTTTCCAGCTTATTTTTTCCGGATTCTTAGTAGGATCAAAAGGTGCACCATTTGCATCCAGAGGTACCGGAGATCCGTTAACCATAGTCCATGAATTGTTTACAGATTTTGCAAAATTCACTGACCCGTCTGCTGAAGTAGCATAAACCGGCAGGTATTGGTCAGATCCCAACAAAGAAATGTTTTTTTGGTTCCAGACATATCCTCCGCTTGCAGAAAAGCCGGGGAGATACTGAGTCCTGGCTGCTTTGTTAAGGCTTTCAGTTTCTTTGACTTTTTCATTGGCAATTTTCACTTCTTTGTTATGAGTAGTTGCCATGCGTCTGCAATCATCCAGCGTGTAAGTATTCTGTGATATACTATAAATGCTCATTAAGAGCAGAATGATAAGAAAACAACATCTTTTCATACCGATTTTTTTTAGTTAAGGCAGGTTGTAACATCACATATTAAGCTTATAATCGCTTTAGCTTTAAAGTTTAATATATTATGTTGTTATTAATTTTGATAAATATAAACGTTTATAATAGTTGTGTAAACAACTATAAATCTAAATTTTTTTGCTGATTTTATTCCAGATTCTTAAGAATTTTTCTTAAAATTTTCTCTCCAATTCTGATTTCTTCTTCACTTATATCTCGTAAAGCTGTCTTCAATGATGTTAATACAATTTCTTTAGCTTTTTGATGTATTATTGATCCTGATTTTGTAATATGTATAAGATTGTTTCTTTTGTCGACTTTGTCAACCAATCTTGCAATTAAAGAATGCTTCTCAAGATTGTCCAATAACCTTGTTATACTGGGTTTATCTTTAAACATTGCATTTGCTAGAGCCTGTTGACTTATTCCATCCTTATATGAGAGAAATTGTAATACTAACCATTGTTCAGGAGTTAATGCTATAGAGTTTGATTTGAAATCCCTGATTATCTTTCTGTTTATTGCAGTAGATGCTTTACCTGTAGCAATATTGAAAACCAAATCTCTGTCTTTGAAAACCTGTTCCATAAACTGTATTCTAAAATAGTTGCATAAACAACTTTGCAAAATTATACTGTTTTTGTTCCGATGTCAAGTAAAAATCGTAAAATTAATAAAATTTAACTTTGTTACTTTTTAATGTTTGTATTTGAACGTTCAATATTTTATCTGCAAGTTTATTCTTACTTTAAAGAAAAGTACTAAATTTGAACAACTCCCTTTCAAATGTAAGTATTAATAATTGTATTTATGAATGATCAGAATTTCAATATCAGAGTTATGACTCGAGCTGAGCTTGATTATGCTATTGAATGGGCGGCGGAAGAGGGATGGAATCCGGGTTTATATGATGCTGACAGTTTTTATTCTGCTGATCCCGGTGGATTTCTAATAGGTTCTCTTGGAGATAAACCTGTATGCTGCGTCTCTGCGGTGAGGTACAGCAATGATTTTATTTTTGTTGGTTTCTTTCTTGTAAAGCCGGAATATCGTGGTAAAAGGTATGCGATTTTACTTGGTAAGAAAGTACTGGAATACCTTGGAAAAAGAGTTGTTGGTATCGACGGGGTTGTCGGTAAGTTGTTTTTTTACAAGTTAATTGGCTTTAAACTGGCATTCCGGAGTTTCAGATTTATGGGAACCGGAGGAATTCAGTTAAAAAACGATCCCGAAATTGTATCATTAGAAAAAATGCCACTTAAGGTATTTTATAGATATGATCGTCCATTTTTTCCTGCTGATAGAAAGAGGTTTATAAAAAACTGGATAAGACAGAAGGGTAGCAAGTCAATGGCTCTGGTTATTGACGGGAAAATTGCAGGTTATGGAGTAATTCGACCTTGTTATGAAGGATATAAGGTAGGGCCTTTATTTGCTGATAATAAAAATTTTGCACGAAGAATTTTTGAAAATCTTATTTCAATTGTCCCTCCGGATACTCATTACTATCTTGATATACCTGATGCAAACAATGCAGGAATTTCATTGGCAGAAGAATTCGATATGGTGCCCGTTTTCCAGACTGCAAGGATGTATCGTGGAGACATGCCTCAATTGCCAATGGATAGAATATTCGGTATAACCAGTTTCGAACTTGGATAATTATTTTGTGTATTCCGGGTTCTACAAAAGGAAATACTTACCTGAGTTTTTCAGCTAATAAAATTTAAGAATTTTGGTAGAAAGATTATCAATCCGCAGATAACGGATATTATTGCGCAAATAAGTACGGCTCCTGCTGAGATATCCTTGACAATACGGGCGGTTTCATTTTTATCTTTAAAAAGATGGTCTATGATTTTTTCGACAGAGGTATTAAGTGCTTCTGTTGAAAATACTATTGCAATACAAAAAAACACAATACACCACTCTGTAGCATTAATCTTGAATACAAATCCTGTTATTATTACTAAAATGGTGATCAACAAATGTATCTTGGCATTTTGTTCTGATTTGATTAAATCTGCCAAACCTCTGAATGCATAACCGAAACTTTTAATAAGTTTGTTCAAGGATCCGTAATTTGATTTCATTTTTATAATCATATTTTTTTTGAAGCCATTTATTTATTTTGAAAGTCAGGTATGCACTGCCTGAACCAATTAATGCTCCTGCCAAAACATCACTTGGGTAATGTACGCCAAGATACATACGCGAAAAACCTACTGAGGATGCCCAAAGATATGATGGTACAATCACATACCATTTCGGGAAGTTCAGACTTAATGTTGTTGCTGTGGTAAAACTGGCAGAAGTATGACCTGAGGGGAAAGAAGGACTTCCCGATGAGGACTTGTCGAAAATTAAATCAGGATAAGATTCATATGGTCTTTTCCGGTTAATGATATTTTTCATAGAATATGTTATGGCTGCATTAAACAATGCAGCAGTTCCCATCTCTATGCCTTTATAAAACAGGTCTTTATCATGTTTTATCAATCCGGTTAGTCCAATCGTTGCTGGAATAGAGATATCCAGTATATAACTCGTATTTGAAATGCCTGACATAATGTTGTCAAGTGGATATTTACCTTCATTATTCAAAGATTCCAGAATGTCTATATCAATATTTTGAGCAAATAAAGATGATGGCAATGATATAAAAATAATCAATGAAATCAGAAAGGTCTTAGTTTTTACCATATCAGGTTTATTTATCAGATTTTATTTATTTGATGCTTCAAAATTAAGAAATATAATAATTTTATGCCACTTTTGTCCTGGTTTGTCGCCTTAAACATTAATCTTTAATAACTATGGAGAGACCATCAGTAAAAACAGCAAAGAAAATAATTAAAAGGAAGAATAACCTGCTCTATGAAAGCCTTGCATACAACGGATCTTTTGATAATCCTACGCTGATAAGATTTACAGTTTTTGATCAGGATAGTCTGCATTCTTCAATAGTTAAGAACCCGGCTAAAATTGAACTTATTCCCGGTAAAGTAAACTGGATTCATGTGAGTGGTCTGAAAGATGTAGAGTCAGTTGGTAGTTTGTGCTCTGTATTCAATTTGCAAATGACGGTAGTTCAGGATATTTTAAATTCAAGACATATTGCAAAAATTGAAGAAACTGATTCCGGAATATTTGCTGTCCTTGATGCATATTCCTATGATGAGAATGTGACACTTTCAAGAGAACATCAATGTTTTATGCTTGGTGAGGATTACCTGCTTTCTTTTGAAGAAGGATCAGATCGAAGTTTTGAACAAATATTAAAATCACTTCAGGAAAACAGGAGCCAGCTAAGAAAAATGAAATCTGATTATTTATTTAATCTATTGATTAGCATTATTGTAGATTCATATTTTGAAGTAATCGAACATATGCAGGATTATTTGATGGATATGGAAGACCTGCTTATGGAATTTAATGCTGATCATAAAGATTCCGGTAAGCAAATTCAATTGTTCAGAAGGGATTATTCAAGACTTAAAAAAGCTATTCTGCCATTCAGGGAGTCTTTCAACCGTTTGATAATGTTGAATTCGTACTATTTAAGTTCTGAAGTGAAACCTTATTTTAAGGATACATATGACCATATACAGCAAATCACTCTAATGCTTGAATCAAACCGCGAATCGCTGGCATCACTTATTGATTTATATCTTGCAAATAATGATGTCAGGATGAATCACATAATGAAGCAGTTAACAGTTATTGCCACGATATTCATTCCATTGACATTCCTTGCTGGTGTATGGGGTATGAATTTTAATTTTATGCCTGAGCTGGGTTGGCAATATGGATATATTTTTGCCTGGTTAATAATGATTATTGTCGGGATTGGTCTTTATATCTGGTTCAGAAGAAAAAATTTATTTTGAATCAGATATATCATTTTGATCAAATAACTATATAATTTTTTAATTTTGTTCTGTTTGATTTTTTTTTAGAAATGTATATAATATAAACCTGATTTTAAATACTGATATTATGAAAAAAGCTTCTGTTGGAGTTGATATCGGAGGAACAAATACCGCTATTGGTATTGTTGACTCTGATGGTGAGGTTCTTGTTAAAAGCAATATTTTGACACCTGCCCATGGTGATATCCATAAATACATTAATGATCTTGCTGAGGCTATAAAAGAATTGATAAAGTCAGTTAAATTGATTAATGAAGATATCACTATAATAGGTATTGGAGTAGGGGCTCCTAATGGTAATTATTACAAAGGAACAATTGAATATGCCCCAAATTTGTCTTTTAAAGGTGTAATACCTTTTACCAATCTGTTGAAAGAAAAGTTTCCGGATATTTCGATAATTACACTTACTAATGATGCCAATGCTGCAGCTATCGGTGAAATGATATATGGTGGTGCAAAAGGCATGAAAAATTTCGTCATGTACACATTAGGTACAGGTGTGGGAAGTGGTATCGTTGTGGATGGAAAGATGGTTTATGGGCATGACGGATTTGCCGGAGAATGTGGTCATACAACATTAATACCTGAAGGACGTAAATGTGGATGTGGAAGTAAAGGTCATCTTGAAGCTTACTGCTCTGCCCCCGGTATGAAAAGGACTGCATTTGAAATAATGGCAAGAGATAATGCTACAAATAGTTTACTTGCCGACAAATCATTTAATGAACTGGATTCTAAAATGATTTTTGAAGCTGCTGAAAAAGGAGATGCCGTGGCCCTTGAGGTTTTCGAAAAAACAGGAAGGTGGCTTGGGCAAGGTTTGGCAGATAGTGTACATCATACGAGTCCTGAAGCTATCTTTTTATTTGGTGGTCCTACTGCTGCCGGAGAGTACTTATTTAAGCCAATACGTGAAAGTCTGGAAGAACATCTTCTACCAATTTTCAAAAATAAGATCAAAGTATTGCCTTCACAACTTAGAGCAGGTGATGCAGCAATAGTTGGTTCCAGTGCACTGGTTTATATGGAAATATCTTAAAAGTTTTCAAATATGTCGGTTTTTTTGTTTTTTTACCAAAAAACCCTCGTATTTGACCGATTTTTCTACCATCATAAAAAAAACAAAATATATCTTTGGCTCATACCATGAATGCACAAAATCATGATTCAGATAACTTTATCCGGGTCATTATGATTAATGTAAGGTTAGAGTATTAGATGTAAAAAGCACGATCCGTGAGGACCGTGCTTTTTGGCTAATATACCCGAATGTATAAATTTTAAAAATAATTACTGGTGAAGTTCGGAGCTGAAATGGAATGTGATATTTTTGAAATCTGATTGGGCCATTCTCAGTACGTATTCCGAATCGGCCATAAAAACATCACGGCCATCTTTGTCAAGAGCCATATACTGAAACTTCCTTTTTTTGAAATTTTCAAGTTCCTCCATATCATTACTTTCAATCCAGCAAGCCTTATACAGATTTATGGGTTCCCATCGGCAAAGTGCTCCATATTCATGTTCAAGACGGTATTGAATTACCTCAAACTGAAGTTGTCCAACCGTTCCGATAATCTTTCTTCCGTTAAACTGGTTAGTAAACACCTGTGCAACACCTTCATCCATAAGCTGGTCTATACCTTTGTTCAGCTGCTTGGCTTTCATCGGATCAGCATTTTCGATGTATTTAAACATTTCAGGAGAGAAACTCGGAATACCTTTAAAATGAAGATCTTCTCCGCTGGTAAGTGTATCTCCAATCTTAAAGTTACCGGTATCAGGTAATCCAACTATGTCACCGGGCCAGGCTTCATCAACAATAGACTTTTTTTGAGCCATGAAAGCGGTGGGGGATGAGAACTTAAGCATCTTGCCAAATCTGACGTGCTTGTAATTTATATTTCTCTCAAATTTCCCTGAACATATTTTAAGAAATGCTATACAACTTCTGTGGTTAGGATCCATGTTAGCATGAATCTTAAAGATGAAACCACTGAATGTTGTTTCTTCAGGACTTACAATCCTTTCCTGAGTTTTAGTAGGTCCCGGAGTTGGGGCAATCCTGACAAAACAATCAAGTAATTCCTTCACTCCGAAATTGTTTAGCGCAGAACCAAAAAATACAGGAGCTAAATTTCCCTTAAGGTATTCATCAGTATTAAAAGGATTATATATTCCTTCTATCAGTTCAAGATCTTTTCTTAGAACAGCAGCATTTTTTTCTCCAACATATTCATCAAGTTCGGTGCTGTTGATATTATCAATACTAACTGATTCCGATACAGTCTGTTTAGAAGGAGTGTAAAGGTTAAGGTTTTCGTCAAGTATATTATATACACCTTTAAATTCCGGTCCCTGATTTATTGGCCAGGTGAGTGGCCTTACTGAAATGCCAAGCTCCATCTCAAGCTCATCAAGCAGATCAAACGGCTCCTTACCCAAACGGTCCATCTTATTGACAAATATCATTACCGGTGTTTTCCTCATACGGCATACATCCATGAGTTTCCGTGTTTGAGTTTCAACACCTTTGGCAACGTCGACAACAATAATAACGCTATCTACAGCTGTAAGAGTGCGGAATGTATCCTCCGCAAAATCCTGGTGACCGGGAGTATCAAGTATATTAATCTTGTAATCATGGTAGTCAAAACCCATTACAGAAGTTGCGACTGAAATACCACGTTGTTTTTCGATTTCCATCCAGTCAGAGGTAGCTGTTTTTTTTATTTTATTTGATTTTACAGCTCCGGCTATATGAATGGCTCCTCCAAAAAGCAGCAGTTTTTCAGTTAAAGTCGTTTTACCAGCGTCAGGATGGCTGATTATGGCGAAGGTTCTTCTTCGCAAAATTTCTTGTTCCAGTTCAGTCATTCAATAAAGAAATACATTCCGCAAGGCTGTCTTCCCATTGCGGTACGTTAATACCATATACGTTTTTAATTTTTGTTTTATCAAGCACACTCCATGATGGCCTCTTCGCTTTCGCGGGATAAGCGCTGCTTGGTATTGGCAATACTTCACATCTCTTAATATTTCCGAGTCTGATTGTTTCAACAGCTAAATCAAACCAGCTTATTATACCTTCATTGCTGTAATTAAATATTCCGGGTACAAATTTGCCTTTTTCAGCTGATTTAATAATTGTCATGATTGCATCTGCAAGATCCCTTGCGTAAGTCGGCGAACCAAACTGGTCACTCACGATGTTTAATCTTGGTAATTCCCGGCTTTTTCTCAAAATCGTTTTAACAAAGTTTGAACCATATGCAGAGTAAAGCCAGGCTGTACGTAAAATTACATAGTCCTCACATGTGGATTGTAATACCTGCTCGCCTTCAAGTTTGGAATTTCCATAGACTGAATCCGGACAAACTTCATCATCTTCAGTGTATGGTTTATCAGCTTTTCCATCAAAAACGTAGTCAGTAGATACGTGAATAATTTTTGCTTTAACAGCAACAGCTGCTTTTGCAAGATTTTCGACAGCATCGCGATTTACCTGAAAGCATTTGGAAGGCTCGTCTTCAGCTCTGTCAACAGCTGTATATGCTGCACAATTAATAATGTATTTCGGACCACTTGATATGACGTAATTCATAACAGACTGAGCGTCACATAAGTCAAGTTCGTCAATATCAGTGAAGTCAAACAGCAGATCATTACAGGACCTGGCGATTTTTCTCAATTCACTGCCAAGCTGGCCTTTTGAACCTGTTACAAAAATTTTTGGAAGGCTCAGACCATATTCAAACTCTGCAGTTTTTCCTTTTTCTTTATCTTCATTGAGAATTCCTCCCAAAGGAAATGTGATAGCCATTTTGTAATTTGTTTTGTGTTTATAATAATGCACTCTCAATCAATATCCAAACCTTCTGTTTTGTCCTGCTTGTATTTTAATGCAAGTAATTTCAGTAATTCACTTATCTGCTTTGCTGCATTTAAAGTATATTCAGATATTTCAGATTTCTTCAGTCTGAGTACAAGAATTCCGTACATAAGATTTAAGCATGTTTCAATTTCTCCAAACTGATGTTTACCATCTTTAGACCTGAGCTCAACTATAAGTGGTAACACCTTGTAATAGCTCATTGTATAAAAAGACTCTTTGGGCGATGCCAGAAGACTTTTATGTAAATCATCAAGTTCCGAAATCACATTCTTGTTTAATTGAATGTGTCCCTGCGCCTTTACATTTTCAATCGTCATCATCTCGATGAGGCTTTCATACCATTCCCTGATTTCTTTTTTTACCTGTACAGGTTGGTCATATTTATCAATAATATATTGTTGTATCTTTTCAATGTCGAAACCAAATGCTCTGATCTGATCTTCAATCTGCCACATATACAGAATGTATTCTGCAATGTTTTCATTTTTTTTGCCTCTTGCCGTTAACATGATTCAGACTAAAAGTTCAAAAGCGAGAGATTTGATATTGATGCCGTCAAAGTTACCTGAGGACATCATTAATAAATTATGATTCCTGAATTTCAGCGTCCTGATTTTATCAGTAAGGACAGCAGAATCTGTTATCACCTCAATATTATTACCGCCAAATGCCTCAGAAACCTGCGCAGGCGTTATATTTTCAAGATGTTTATGCTCTATTGTTTTCGGGTTGTAATAGACAAAAGCCTTGTCGGCTGCCTGCATGCTATCTTTGTATTCAGGAAGAAAAGCTGCAGTAAGGCTGCTGAAAGTATGAAGCTCCATACATGCAGTCAACCTGCGATCAGGATATTGCTCTTTTACAGCAGAAACAGTAGCTTTTAATTTTGAAGGTGAGTGAGCAAAATCCTGGAATATTGTGCAGTCATCGTTTTCGTTTATTATTTGTAAACGTTTTGCTGCTCCTTTAAATTCAGCAATGGCAGAATAAAAGTCCTTGTCAGCAACTCCAAGTTGACGGCAAACGTAATGGGCAGCCTGAATATTTTGAAGATTGTGGTTGCCAAATATCCTTAATGGTATCTCACCATATTTGGTGTCAAGCCATGTTTTCCCCTCAATTATATGGTGAGGATGCTCTTTATATGGGATAGCCGTCAGGTCACTTCTGAGATCTGAAGCAATATTTTTCAGATTTTCATCACCCTCGAAATAAATAAATTTGCCATCTCTCTCAATTTTTTTTGAAAAGATTGCAAACTGTTCAACATAATTGGCAAATGTCGGAAAAACGTTGATGTGATCCCAGGCAATACCTGTTACCACAGCAATATGAGGTTGGTAAACATGAAATTTTGGTCTCAGGTCAATAGGTGACGTCAGGTATTCATCTCCTTCAAAAATAGCAATCCTTGACGTTTCGGATAGCCCGACCATTGTGTCGAAACCTTCAATCTGAGCTCCGACCATATAATCAAAATCCATCTGAAGTTTTTTGAGAACAAATAGGATCATCGAAGTTACCGTCGTTTTACCGTGGCTTCCACCAATTACCACACGGGTCTTGTTTTGAGTTTGGTTATACAGATACTCAGGATATGAAAAAACTCTCAATCCAAGCTCTTTGGCTTTAATCAATTCCGGATTATCTTCTCTGGCATGCATGCCAAGAATTACCGCATCAATATCTTTAGTTAATTTTTCCGGATGCCAGCCAATAGATTCGGGTAGTAAACCTTTTTCTGAGAGTCTTGTACGCGCAGGATCAAAAATCTCATCGTCAGATCCGGTGACTGTATCTCCTTTTTCTTTAAGAGCTATGGCCAGGTTATGCATAGCAGCACCACCTATTGCAACAAAGTGTATCCTCATACGATGAATTTCGTGTAATTTCTTTTAATTTTGTAGTGCAAAAATACTCTTTAAATATGAAAATCCATTCCCTTGAAACCGGATTTTTTTCTACTGACGGTGGGGCCATGTTTGGTATGGTTTCAAAAAAAGTATGGGCTTCAAAGTACCCTGTGGATGAGGAAAACAGATGTCCTCTGTCTATGCGGGCGTTATATGCCGATATTAACGGGCATAAAGTTATTTTTGATACGGGTGTAGGCGTGGCTCAGGTCCATGGTATGGAGTATTACAGATTTCATGATCTTAAAGATTTACCTGCAGAACTTGGAAAAATCGAAGTAAAAGCTGATGAGATAACAGATGTGGTTTTCAGTCACCTGCATTTTGACCATTGCGGTGGTTCAGTAATGTTAAACGATAAAGGTGAAATTGAACCTTGTTTTAAAAATGCTTTACATTGGGCAAGTAAAAAGCAATACCAGTTATGTTTTAATCCATCTCTGTGGGAATCTGATTCATATGCCCCGAAAGTGGTGGAAGCGATTGAAAGTCACAACCTGCTCAGGCTAATTGATGAAGATACTGAGTTGTTTAGTGGGCTTGAATTGAAACTTTTTGATGGACATACAGAAGGACAAATAGTTTCATTTATTTCAGATAATCAATTTAATGTTGCATTTTCCGGTGATGTTGTTCCAATGGCTCCGCATGTAATGCCCTTGTGTGTTGCTGCAGTTGATAATTGTGCTCAAATATCAGTAGATGAGAAGAATAGATTTCTCGAAGAGGCGGCAAAAAGAGATTGTATTCTGCCATTATATCATGATGCCGTTACAAAAGCTGTGAAGCTGAAAAAGTACAGGGACAGGATATCTGTAAGCGAAAAAATTAATCTCTGATTTTTAACTGAAATTCATATTTTTTTGAAAAAAATTAATGATTATTTATGTAGCGTTTGACTGCCTTTTCGGTCTTAATAATATCATAAGTTCTTATCATTAATTTTGCGATTATGAACATTTCAGGTCTTTATATTCATATACCATTTTGTGAAAGCAAATGTCATTATTGCGACTTTTATTCAGAAACGTCGCTGATGAAGAAAAATGAGTTGGTGAATGCCATTGCCAGGGAAATCAATGATGAATCAGACTTCCTGAATGATGTTAAGCCTCCTCTCTTTTCTGTTTATTTTGGAGGTGGAACTCCATCTTTACTAAATGAAGATGATTTAAAAAAGATTTTTGGATCTATTTCAAGATCTTATTATGTTTCTGAATGTGAGGAAATCACTATTGAGGCAAATCCGGATGATCTTACACCTGAATATATCCGGATGCTGAGAAAGTTCCCTTTTAACAGAATCAGCATAGGAGTTCAGAGTTTTAATGATGATGAGCTCAAAGCTATAAACCGCAGGCATTCTGCTAAACAGGCAGAACAGGCTGTTTTGGATTGTTATGTGGCTGGTTTCAGAAATATAAGTATTGACCTGATGTATGGTTTGCCCGGGCAGACTCTTGATAGTTTTAAAAAATCTATTGATAAAGCTCTTGATTTACCTGTAAGTCATTTGTCATCATATGCGCTGAGTTGGGAAGAAGGTAGTGTACTTTACAAAAAGCTTATTAGTGGTGAGTTGAAACAGGCTTCTGATGAATTCATGGAAGAGTGTTATTATCTTTTGAATTCCTCATTAAAAGCAAAAGGATTCAACCGGTATGAGCTTTCTAATTTTTCTTTACCGGGATTCGAGTCAAAACATAATTCTTCATATTGGGATGGTTCCTGGTATCTTGGTGTAGGACCCTCTGCTCATTCGTATAATGGTATTGAAAGAAGAAGCAACGTTTCATCAATAGATGCTTATATTTCAGGCATTATGAATGATAACCCTGTCAGGGAAGTTGAGTTACTTGATAGTGAAACACAGTATAATGATTTCATAATGACACGATTGCGTACCAGCAAGGGTATTATAATGCATGAGCTGGAATGGCTGTTTGGTATATCCAAAAGGTATTATTGCATGTTTAATGCAAAAAGAAACCTCAAGAAAGGACTGTTGATTTATGAAAACGGGCGGTTGAAACTCACTGAAAAGGCATTGTTTATTGCTGATTCTATTTGTTCAGATTTGATTTGGGTTTGATTAAATACGGTGCGTGCATTCTCTGCTGCGTAGAGATCGTTTTATTAAGTCATTTTTTCAGAAAAATTTCTCCGAAAAATTCAGGTCGGTGAAAGTCCGGTTTTTCAGTAATGACAGGAGCCCATGTTACATAATGCGGCTCCTTTGTTTTATCCCCGCATTTGTAGAAATTACCTGAAATCATTTCAGGTAACTTATTTTTGTCAAGTCCGAAAAGTGAGAAGGGGATTTTGACCAGAAGTTCCCATTTGGTCTGGTTATTTGATTTTTCTGTTCCTTTGGTTTCCAGGCTGGAAAATCTTTCAATTCTTTTCATCTCATCCTCCGTAAGGTCTTCAGAGTTATTTCTGTCCTTATAGTGCCTGGCAGCCTTGCAGGTACCGGTACAATTAAACTCAAAGTTGTAATAATAATCACTGTCAACTTCTTTTGTAAAAAATTCCACACAACTATCTTCATTAACCGGCGAATTGTCTTTATCATGAACAGCTCTTATATGCTTTTCTTCGACTTTGAATAAAATAAAAACTGCATCGCAATTTCTTGCAGTTTTTACGATTGTCAATGGTTTGTATTCATAATTGTGAGGCCAGTTTATGGCAGCAATTGAAAATTCGAATCCTTCATTTTCAAGAATATTTCCTGTTTCTTCTAATGATGAAGTTTCCAGGGATTTTATCAGGGGAATATTTATATACATACTATTGAAATTTACAGGTTATCTGTCGTATTTAAAGTTTGGCGCACATTTCTTTGACATTCATTAGCTGATTTAAGGAGCAGAAAACAAAATTGACCATGCAAATTTGTGAAAAAAATACCAAACAATACCCTGTCCTTTACTAAAGTCATTAATGACTCATGCATTTTTTTACTATCTTTGCGGCTTAAGGAAAATAAATAATTAAAATGATACAATTCTTTAAAAATCAGTCAAATAGCATTATTGCTGTTCAATCACAAAAGTCTTTTTCTGAATCTGATTTAAAAAAGCTGCAATGGCTTTTCAGTGATGCTGCTCCTGTAATGTCATCAAATTTGGATGGTGTTTTTATCGGACCCCGAAGAGAAATGATTACACCATGGAGTACTAATGCAGTCGAAATCGCGACAAATATTGGTATTGATGGTTTACTGAGAATGGAAGAATTTTTTCCGGTTTCTTCGGCTGATGCTGAGCATGACAAAATGCTTCAGCGTGTTTATCAGGGATTGGATCAGAACATTTTTAATATTTCCAGGACTCCTGAAGAAATATTAGAAATTGATGATATAGCAACTTACAGTGAAAAAGAGGGTCTTGCTCTTAATCCTGATGAAATCGAATATCTTAATGATGTTTCAGTTAAAATCGGAAGGAAATTAACCGATAGCGAGGTCTTTGGTTTCTCGCAGGTTAATTCTGAGCATTGCAGGCATAAAATATTCGGTGGCGTTTATATTATTGACGGAGAAGAAAAGCCTTCGTCATTGTTTGAGCTTATCAAGAAGACATCTGCTGTCAATCCTAATTTCCTGGTTTCGGCCTATAAGGATAATGTAGCATTTAATCAGGGGCCCGTAATCGAACAGTTTGCTCCGTTAACCGCCGATACATCTGACTATTTTGCTATCAAAGATTTTGAATCTGTAATTTCTCTCAAAGCAGAAACTCATAATTTTCCTACAACTGTTGAACCTTTCAATGGCGCAGCAACCGGAACAGGTGGAGAAATCAGAGACAGGCTTGGCGGAGGCAAAGCCTCTTTGCCTATTGCAGGCACAGCTGTTTATATGACTTCTTATCCGAGAACAGAGCCGGATCGTGAATGGGAGCAGGGTATGCCTGAACGCCCGTGGTTATATCAGACTCCTGAGGAAATACTGATTAAGGCATCAAATGGTGCAAGTGATTTTGGTAATAAATTTGGTCAGCCTCTTATTTGCGGATCTTTACTGACATTTGAGCATCAGGAAAATAACAAGAAGTTTGCTTATGATAAGGTCATAATGTTAGCCGGAGGTGTTGGTTTCGCGAAGAAGAAAGATGCATTGAAGGGTGAGCAAAAACCGGGACAAAAAGTAGTACTTCTTGGTGGAGACAATTATCGTATCGGAATGGGCGGTGGAGCGGTTTCTTCTGTTGATACCGGACAATATAATTCAGGTATTGAGCTGAATGCTGTTCAGCGTGCTAATCCTGAAATGCAGAAACGTGTTTCAAATGTAATCCGTGCCCTGGCAGAACTGGATGAAAATCCTGTTGTTTCAATTCATGACCATGGAGCCGGAGGACACTTGAATTGTCTTTCTGAACTTGTCGAAACCACCGGCGGGAAAATTGACATGAGTCAGCTGCCTGTTGGTGACCCTACTTTGTCTGCCAAAGAAATAATTGGCAATGAAAGTCAGGAAAGAATGGGGCTACTCGTAAATGAAAAAGATATAGAATATATTAAGAGAGTTGCTGATCGTGAGCGTTCACCGATGTATGTTGTCGGAGAGACGACCGGAGACAAGCAATTTATTTTTGAACAAAAAGATGGTAAAAGGCCGATTGATCTTCGTCTTGAATACATGATAGGTAAGCCACCTCGTACTGTAATAACAGATAATACGCTGGTTGAAAAATATCAACCTGTTGATTATGAACTTTCTCTTCTGGATGATTATCTGGAAACCGTTCTTCAGCTTGAAGCTGTGGCATGCAAGGACTGGCTTACAAACAAGGTTGACCGTTCAGTAACCGGTAAAGTTGCCCGTCAGCAATGTGTGGGTGAAATTCAGTTACCTTTAGCTGATCTCGGTGTTGTTGCACTTGACTATCGTGGGAAAGCCGGTATAGCTACATCAATTGGTCACGCTCCACAGGTTGCAATGGCTGATCCGGCTGCCGGTTCTGTTATGGCAATTGCTGAATCACTTACTAATATTATATGGGCTCCTTTAAAAGAACAAATTGATGGTGTTTCACTGTCAGCTAACTGGATGTGGCCATGTAAGAATGAAGGTGAGGATGCCAGACTTTATAAGGCTGTTGAAGCCGCAAGCAAGTTTGCTATTGCGCTTGGCATAAATATTCCGACTGGAAAGGATTCATTATCCATGACACAAAAGTATGGTCAGGATAAAGTCTATTCTCCCGGCACAGTAATTATTTCAGCAGGAGCTGAGGTTACTGATATAAAGAAGGTTATTACTCCGGTTTTAATCAATAATCCGGATTATCCACTGTACCATGTGGATTTTTCTTTTGACTCAATGAAACTCGGAGGTTCTGCTTTTGCTCAATCACTTGACAGGATTGGAGACGAAGTGCCTACCGTAAGTAAACCTGAATATTTCAGAGAAGCTTTTAATGCTATTCAATATTTTATCGAAAGGGGCTGGATTGTAGCAGGACACGATATATCTGCCGGAGGTTTGGTTACTGCTCTGTTGGAAATGTGTTTCTCAAATGTAGAAGGTGGTCTCGAGATAGATTTGGATGTCATTCCTGAAAATGATCTTATAAAAATATTATTTGCTGAAAATCCTGGTGTTGTTATTCAGGTTAACCAGCCTCAAAAAGTTGAGAAATATCTTAATGACAATGGTATTGGTTTCGCCATGATTGGGAAACCGGCTGAGGAAAGACAGATTTTAATTGAAAAAGATGGTGCAGAATATCTTTTTGGTATTGATCATCTGAGAGATGTATGGTTTGAATCTTCATATTTACTTGAAAGAAAGCAGTCAACTGCCGAATGTGCAAAAGCACGTTTTGAAAATTATAAGCTTCAGCCTCTTGAATTTGTTTTTAACAAAGGATTTAACGGTAAGTTATCCGGATATGGCATTTCTCAGGACAGACGCGAAAAGTCAGGCGTTAAGGCTGCTATTATAAGAGAAAAAGGTGTTAACGGAGACAGAGAAATGGCATATACTCTTTATCTTGCAGGATTTGATGTTAAGGATGTACATATGACAGACCTTATGTCAGGTCGTGAAACTCTTGAAGATGTCAACATGATCGTTTTTGTGGGTGGTTTCTCCAATTCTGATGTTCTCGGTTCAGCTAAAGGCTGGGCCGGAGGTTTCCTTTACAACGAAACTGCCAAAGAAACGCTTGATAAGTTTTATGCCAGAGAAGACACTCTCAGTCTTGGTATTTGTAATGGTTGTCAGTGTATGGTTGAGCTTGGGCTGACCAATCCGGACCATGAGGAAAAGCCAAAAATGCTGCATAATGAGTCTCATAAATTTGAATCAGAGTTTATTACATTGAATATTCCTGAAAATGATTCTGTTATGCTTGGATCTTTGTCAGGCAGCAAACTTGGAGTATGGGTTGCTCACGGTGAAGGAAAATTCAGCCTGCCATATTCTGAAGATAAATATAAGGTTATAGCTAAATATAACTATGATGCTTATCCTGCCAACCCGAATGGTTCTGATTATTCAGTTGCAGGTATTTGTTCTGATAATGGCAGACATCTTGCGATGATGCCGCATCCTGAAAGAGCAATATTCCCCTGGCACTGGGCTTACTATCCTGAAGAAAGGAAAAATTCAGATCAGGTTTCACCCTGGATTGAAGCGTTTATTAATGCCCGTAAGTGGGTTCAAGCAAAAAAATGATAGCCTGAATAAACGTTTGGCGGAATAATGTGTTAATCAGATAAGGAAATATTATAAAAGTTATGGCTATACTTGGCAAAATGAATCCCCTTAAAGTTTTGAGGGAAGTTGAATTTGGTCTCTATCTTGACGGTGGCAGTGATGGTGACATTCTGTTACCAAAGAGATATGTGCCTGAAGGTGCCAAAACTGGTGATATTTTAACCGTATTTGTTTATCTGGATTCTGAAGACAGGATTATTGCTACAACTGAACGGCCTTATGCTATGGCTGGTGAGTTTGCTTATCTGGAAGTTGTTGCTGTAAATGACACGGGCGCTTTTTTGGACTGGGGTCTGCCAAAAGATCTTTTAGTTCCTTTCAGGGAGCAAAAAGTGAAGATGATAGCTGGCTGTAAGTATCCGGTTTTTGTTTACGTGGATTTTGATAGCAAAAGGATAACTGCTTCAGCAAAACTTGGTAAGTTTATTGATGACAGCAAGCCTGATCTTGAAATTGGTCAGGAAGTTGAGTTGTTCATTATCAGCAAAACGGATCTTGGCTGGAAAGCGATAATCAATCAGCAATATGCCGGTGTTATTTATAAAAATGAGGTTTTCGTAAATCTTGAAACCGGTCAAATTACCAAAGGTTTTGTAAAAAAGATAAGAGAAGACTATAAGATTGATCTGATGCTTCAGCAACCCGGATTCGAAAAAGTTGATGAGTTTTCAACAAATCTGTACGATATGTTAATCTCAGAAGGAGGTTTTTTGCCTTTTACCGATAAATCGCCTGCTGAAGATATTTATGAAAAGTTTGGTGTAAGCAAGAAAACATTTAAGAAAGCTGTAGGAGATCTTTACAGAAGCAGACTGATAATTCTTGAAGATAATGGCATCAGATTTGTTAAAAATAAAATTAACGAATAATAAATATAATTTTTCGCCTTTTAAATTCAAGGGACAATCCTTATATTTGGGGCTTTAAATAAAAAGATATGGTTAGTACAATAGGTTATGTCTCACAGGTTATCGGACCGGTTGTAGATATTCACTTCAAGGCTGAAAAAGGTAAGATTGTGGATTTACCAAAAATTCATGATGCAATCAGGATTACTTTGGATTCCGGGAAAGAACTGGTAGTTGAAGTTCAGCAGCATATTGGTGAAAATACTGTCAGGACTGTTGCAATGGATAGTACCGATGGCTTAAAAAGGGGAGCAGAAGTATTTCCTTTAGGTTCACCTATTACTGTACCTGTTGGAGATAATCTAAAGGGACGTCTTTTAAATGTGACCGGAAACGCTGTTGACGGACTTAAGGATCTGGACAGTCCTGAAAAGCTTCCAATACACAGAAATCCGCCTGAATTCAGTGAACTGACCACTTCAACAGAAATATTTTATACAGGTATAAAAGTAATTGATTTGCTTGAGCCTTACGCTAAAGGTGGTAAAATTGGTCTGTTCGGAGGTGCCGGTGTTGGTAAGACTGTACTTATTATGGAACTTATCAATAATGTTGCAAAAAAGAATAAAGGTTTTTCCGTTTTTGCCGGTGTTGGTGAAAGAACCCGCGAAGGTAATGACCTGCTTCGTGAAATGATTGAATCCGGAGTCATCAGATATGGTGAAGAATTCAAAAAAAGTATGGATGAAGGTGACTGGGATCTTTCCAAAATTGACTACGAAGAATTGGCGAAATCACAGGCGACACTGGTGTTTGGACAGATGAATGAGCCTCCGGGTGCCCGTGCTTCTGTTGCTTTATCAGGATTGACTGTAGCCGAATCTTTCCGTGATTCCAAAGGTGAGGATGAAGCTCCAAAAGATATATTATTCTTTATTGACAATATATTCCGTTTTACTCAGGCCGGTTCTGAGGTATCAGCTCTTTTAGGCCGAATGCCATCTGCTGTAGGTTACCAACCAACGTTGGCTTCTGAAATGGGTGCGATGCAGGAAAGAATTGCTTCAACCAAATCAGGTTCAATTACATCAGTACAGGCTGTTTATGTCCCTGCTGATGACCTTACCGACCCTGCACCTGCAACAACTTTCGCGCATCTTGACGCTACAACTGTATTAAGCAGAAAAATTTCAGAATTAGGTATATTCCCGGCTGTGGATCCGCTGGATTCAACTTCAAGAATTCTTGATCCGAGAATCATCGGTGATGAACATTATAATACAGCACAAAGAGTAAAACAAATATTGCAACGTAATAAAGAGTTGCAGGATATAATCTCTATTCTGGGTATGGAAGAATTATCTGATGAGGATAAGAAAACCGTAAACAGAGCAAGAAGAATACAAAGATTTTTATCTCAGCCATTTACTATGTCGGAAGCCTTTACCGGAGTTCCGGGAGTGATGGTGAACATTAACGACACTATCCGTGGTTTTAAAATGATACTTGACGGGGAAGTAGACTATCTTCCTGAAGCAGCATTTTTAAATGTGGGTACAATCGAGGATGCTATAGAAAAAGGACGTAAATTGGCCGAACAGGCAGGTTAATATGAAGCTTGATATTTTATCAGTTACCGGTGTTGTTGCAGATTGCGAAATAAGCTCAATAATACTTCCCGGAGTTCAGGGATCATTTGGAATCTGGCCCGGCCATACTCCTATGATTTCAGTGCTCGGTGAAGGTGTTATAACTTATTTCACTCCTGAAAAAAAGGAAATTGAGATAAAAGGTGGTTTTGTAAAGATACAATCGGACATAGTCACAGTATGTCTTGAATAAATATATCTGACAATGAAACTCAGACTAAAGCTGATTGCTAAGCTAATTTTGCTTGTTACCGTTATAATAATACTGGTAACGCTGTTATTAGGTAGTGTAATCTATTATATATGGCCTGAGAATTATTTTCAGTGGTTTCCGGCAATACCTGTTTTTTTCTGGGTTTATGGCGTTGGTCTTGCGATAAGTCTTGAAAAAACACATACTGAGAAACCGGAATCTGTGACTATGACATATATGGTTGCGAGAGGAATAAAAATCTTTCTTGCGATTTTGTTTATAGGTATTTATGCCTGGTTTATTAAAACGAATATAAAGCCTTTCGGACTGACTACTCTGGCTTTTTATATTATAATACTTGTAATAGAAACTTACTTTTATTATTTATATGAAAAGAGAAGAAAAAAGAGAAAAGAAGCGGAAGAAGCGAAAAAAGAACATGAACCTGACCCTGAAGTTCAGTCAGAAAAGGAAATAGAAATAGAAATTGAATAGAATGCGTAAGTTTAGTCTCTTAATATTATTATCTTTCCTGTTTACGGCATTTGCGAATGCCGGCTTGGAAAATAAGGAGAAGCCTCTGGATGTCAAAGAGATGATCTTTGAACACATAAACGACTCTTATACCTGGCATATTGCAACAATAGGAGAAACTCATGTTGAAGTAAACCTTCCTGTTATCGTTTACAGCAAAGAAAAAGGACTAAATGTTTTTTTATCAGATAAACTTCATGGAGAGCATCCATATAATGGTTTCTATCTTAATGAAGAAGGTAAATACGCTGGCAAAGTTGTTGAAGTAAATTCAAAGGGAGAAGTTGTCAGACCATTTGACTTCTCGATTACAAAAAATGTGCTTGCTTTACTGATAAGCGCTTCACTGGTTCTGATTATAATTCTTCTTGTAGCAAGATGGTACAGGAAGCATCCTATGCAGGCACCAGGTGGTTTTATCGGAATGATAGAGGCTGTGGTGGAATTCCTTCGGGATGATGTTATTAAGGCAAATGTTGGAGCTGATTATAAAAAGTTCCAGCCTTATTTGATGACTGTTTTCTTTTTTATTTTGGTAAATAATCTTTTAGGGCTCGTGCCTGTTTTTCCGGGCGGTGCTAATGTTACAGGGAATATTGCTGTGACTTTTGTACTTGCTTTATTTACAATGGTGATTGTAAATGTCTTTGGTACAAAGACATACTGGAAAGAGGTTTTTTGGCCCGAAGTTCCGGTTTTTCTTAAACTACCGGTACCTTTAATGCCGATAGTAGAAATTTTTGGAGTTATTTCTAAACCGTTCTCCCTGATGATACGTTTGTTTGCAAATGTCATGGCAGGGCATACAATTATGCTCAGTCTGGTTTCACTGATATTTGTGACAGCTACAATGGGAACAGCAATAAATGCAGCCATGACCGGCTTATCTGTTTTCTTAAGCGTATTTATGTTTTTTGTTGAGATACTTGTATCTTTTTTACAGGCATATATTTTCACGCTTCTTTCTTCAGTTTATATAGGTCTGGCACGTGTAAAGCATCATTAATGTTTAATTATTAATATTTTAGTTATGTTAGCAACAGTATTATTACAAGCCACTTTAGGCATGGGTATCGGAAAGCTTGGAGCAACAATAGGTGCAGGTCTTGCAGTTATCGGTGCAGGTATTGGTATAGGTAAAATTGGTGGTTCTGCTATGGAATCAATGGCAAGACAACCGTCAGCAGCCGGAGATATTCGTACTTCCATGTTGATTATTGCTGCGCTTGTCGAAGCTGCTTCTTTGTTCGCAATTGTAGTTTGTTTCCTTGCATTGTAAAAAAAACGAAAAGATATGTCATTATTAACTCCGGAACTGGGTTTAGTGTTCTGGATGCTTCTGACTTTTGGAATTGTTTTCTTTGTACTGGCAAAATTTGGTTTCCCTATAATCATTAAAAGCGTTGAGGATAGAAAAGATCGTATCAACAAGGCGCTTGAAGATGCTAAAAAGACCGAAGAGAAATTAGTTACTGTACAGCATGAGATTGATAACATGCTTCAGGAAGCCAGAAATGAAAAAGATTCCATATTAAGAGAGGCAGCAGAAAAAAAGGAACGGATACTTGCCGAGGCAAGAGAATTGTCTGTTTCTGAAGGAAGACGTCTTACAGAACTAGCAAGAATTGAGGCTGAAGCTGAAAAACAAAAGGCGATGCGAAGTCTCCATAATGAAATGGCAGTTATATCTGTACAGATGTCTGAAATGTTGCTCAGAAAGCAGCTGCAGGAGAGTGATGAACAAAAGGCTTTGATTGACAGATATTTGAGTGATTTGGACGACAAGCAGTTGTAATCGGGTATGAAACGCTTTTAAAGTGTTTCATGCGTCCTGATTTAAAATATAAGTAACATATGAATATAGGTTTGATTTCTGCAAGATTTGCAAAGGCATTATACGATTATTCTTCGTCTGCGGGTGAGGAAGATATTGTAATGGGTGAACTTAATTTGTTATTTGACATTATTAACAATATTCAGGAATTGAATGATTCCCTGAACAGCCCGATTGTGTCTTATGAATCCAAATTAAATCTGCTTATCACAGCAACAGGCGGAAATCCATCAGATTCCTGTCGCCGTTTTTTTCAGATGTTGCTGAATCATCGCAGAGAGTATATGATTGATGATATATGTGTTAAGTACAGACAGGTTTATGAAACGGAAAAAAATATTCTTCGTGTTCGTCTTACCACAGCTGTACCTTTGGATAATCAAAGAACAAATACATTGCATAATAAACTTGAAAATGCTACAGGAAAAAAGATCAATCTTACTCATGTGGTGCAGCCGGATATTATAGGTGGATTTGTTTTGACTACAGATGAAAAACGTCTGGATGCAAGTGTCAAAACAAGATTGCAGGATATCCGCAAAAAATTAACGTTATAAGACATTTTCTATGAAGGATATTAAGATAAGTGAAGTAAGCGACCTGTTACGTAAAGAATTACAGGGTTTAAGTGATTCAGTTCAGCTCGAAGAAACCGGAGTTGTGTTAACGGTTGGTGACGGTGTGGCACGAATTTACGGATTGAAAAATGTTAAATCCGGAGAATTGCTTGAATTCGACAGCGGTGCTGTCGCTATAGCCATGAACCTTGAACAGGACAATGTTGGTGCTGTACTTTTCAGCCATTCTGATTTGGTTGAAGAAGGTGATACTGTAAGATGTACTGGTAAAATTGCATCAATTATGGTCGGCGATGGCTTATTGGGACGTGTTATTGATACTTTAGGAAGACCTCTTGATGGTAAAGGTCCGATTCATAATGTGGATACAGATATGCCTTTTGAAAGAAAGGCTCCGGGAGTTATTTACAGACAAAAGGTTCAGGAACCACTTCAAACCGGCCTTAAAGCTATTGATGCCATGATTCCTATTGGTCGCGGGCAACGTGAACTTATTATTGGAGACAGGCAAACAGGTAAAACAGCTATTGCTATTGATACAATAATCAATCAGAGAAGCAATTTTGAAGCTGGCAAACCGGTATATTGCATATATGTAGCTATAGGACAAAAGGCTTCAACTGTTGCAACTATTGTAAAGACCCTTCAGGAAAAGGGAGCAATGGACTATACTGTCATAATAAATGCTTCAGCTGCGGATCCAGCTGCTCTTCAATACTATGCTCCTTTTGCCGGATGTGCTATTGGTGAATACTTCCGTGATTCAGGTCGTGACGCTCTGGTAATATATGATGACTTATCAAAACAAGCGGTAGCTTATCGTGAAATTTCGCTTGTACTCCAGCGTCCTTCAGGAAGAGAAGCTTATCCCGGTGATATCTTCTATTTGCATTCACGTTTACTGGAAAGAGCTGCTCGTATAATAAATCGTGATGATGTCGCAAAAAAAATGAATGACGTTCCTGACAGTATTAAAGATGTTATAAAAGGTGGTGGCTCTCTTACTGCCCTACCGATTATTGAAACACAGGCTGGTGACGTTTCAGCATATATTCCTACGAATGTAATTTCAATAACAGATGGTCAGATATTTCTTGATACCGGATTATTCAACAGCGGTATAAGACCTGCGATTAATGTTGGTATTTCTGTGTCCCGTGTAGGCGGAAATGCACAAAACAAAGCAATGAAAAAAGTCGCCGGTACTCTGAAAATCGATCAGGCGCAATTCAGGGAGCTCGAGTCTTTTGCCAGATTTAACAGCGATATGGATCCCGTTACAGCTCTTATGCTTGATAAAGGAAGGAAAAATACTAATTTGCTGATTCAACCGCAATATAAACCGATGGCTGTCGGAAAACAGATAGCTATACTTTATTGTGGTACACACGGATTAATGCGTGATATAGATATTCAGAAAGTTAGTGATTTTGAAACCTTGTTTCTTGAAGAGATTGAGCTGAATAATCCTGAACTTATCAGAGACTTAAATATTGGTATTCTGAATGATGAATATATTAAGATAATCGAAAAGACAGCTGCATCTGTATCTTCAAAACTCGTTCACTGATAAGCAATGGCTTCATTAAAAGAAACAAAAATCAGGATAAATTCTGTTCAGAATACGCTGAAGATTACTACGGCTATGAAGCTGATATCTTCTGCAAAGTTTCATCAGTCACAGATTGCTGTCAGAAAGGTAAAGAAATATGATGACAAGCTCAATGATATAGTCCATAGCATTTTTGAAGGCAGGGAAGATATTGAATTCTCATTTGCATCTGTAAGACCGGTTAAAAAAGTTGCTCTTGTACCTTTTTCATCCGATTCAGGACTTTGTGGTTCTTTCAATTCGGCTGTATTTAAGGTCACTGAGCAAATAATTGACGAATTTAAAAGGTATGGTGTTGATGTAGTGGTATATCCTGTTGGTAACAAGATTACAACGGCTATGTTGAAGACCAGAAACAGCGTGAAGCTGGATGGAAGCAAGCTTATTGATAAACCATCTCAGGAAAAATGCCGTGAATTTTCCTCGGTTTTAATGAACGATTTTAAAACAGGAGAAGTTGATAAAGTAATTTTTCTTTTTCACAGGATTAAAAGGGCTACTAAACAGGTTCTTATTCAAGAAAATGTACTTCCTTTTGAGATTCCGGCTCACAAGGCCGTCGAACCAAATGATTTGCTGACAGAACCCGGTCCTTTAAATTTTCTTGAAACCGTATTTCCGCAATATATGGCATCCAAACTTTATACTGCAATTTTTGAATCATTGGTTTCTGAACATGCATCAAGAATGACTGCTATGCAGATTGCGACTGATAATGCGAATGAATTACTCAAAGAACTTACGGTTCTGTACAATAAGACAAGACAACAAGCTATTACTGCTGAAATACTTGATCTTGTAGGAGGCAGGATCAGAAGAAGCTGAAGCCGTTTTTTATTATAAAAAGCGGATCTGATACCATTTACAAATAATGTACATCATTATTGATGTAATATATTAATTTGTACGTATGAAGAACACGAATAAAGCGTTTTTAGCCGGTATTATAGTATTTATAATGCTGTTCCGGAGTTTATTTTGCGATGCACAGAATCTGACTTTTAAACGTTTTTCCACATTTGACGGGCTTCCTACGAATGAAGTACTGCGTCTTTATCAGGATAAAGACGGATTAATCTGGATAGCTACTTCAAGCGGTCTTTCCAAGTTTGATGGTTATCAGTTTAAAAACTTAAGAAGAGATCCGTATTCAACCAATACAGCAATAGAAAATATTCTTGCTGGTTCAAGTATTCAGTGTCTTGCTGAAGATTATAATCATTTATTATGGATTGGAACTTCTGCAGGTCTGTATGTAATGGATAAGCAGACAGGAGAGATTCATAAGATTCAAAACGAATTATTATCTAACGAATTTATCGCTACTATAACCATCACCAGGGATAACAAAATTTTTGTTGGAGCTGATACAGGTTTGTATTTGTATGATTCGGTAAACGACACATTTATTTTATTTAATAAAAAGAATACTGACAACGTTATTGACCGAATTACTGTTAAGTCCTTGTTTGAAGACTCTAAAGGAAATTTATGGATTGGAACATGGTCAGATGGCCTGTTCAGATACGATATAAAAGCAAATAAATTTGTTTCTTATCCAAAATTCAACACCAGAAATTCTGCCCATGTAGTGTTTGAGGATTCTCATAATAATCTATGGGTAGGAGCGTGGGCTGAAGGACTGTATTTATTAAAAAACCCATATGATATTAAAAATGTTAACTGGGTTTCATATAAGCATAATCCTGCTGAACCTGGTAGTATTACTGATAACTTCATTTATGCAATCAATGAAGATTTAAAAACCGGCAATGTATGGATAGGTACAAGGGGAGGTTTAAGTACAATTGACCCTGAAAATCTGTCTTCGAAGTTTACAAACTACTGGCCGGGTAAAAACGAAAATACAATATCTTTTAATGAAGTTAATTCGATAATAAGAGATAACAGAGGTACTATTTGGCTGGGAATGCTTGGAGGAGGCATAAATATGGTCCATTCCAAGAGGACTGACTTCATACTTAATACCCTGGAACAAACCAAAAGCGATTTTTCGACTAACTCCGTAAGAAGTATATTGATAGATGACGGGCAGATATGGATGGGGCTTGGAAGTTATGGACTTTTTATTCAGGATATTAAAACCGGGAATATAATTAATTATAGTCAGCATCCGGATTTTAAGGATGTACCGAAAATGCCAACGATTTGGTCTGTAATTAAAAGGAAAAAGACCGGTGAAATACTTTTTGGAACATATGGAGAAGGAATCATTTTCTACAATAAAAATGCCAAAAAGGAAGAGAGGAAAAGAGTACTTGATCTGACCAACAGCCCCTGGCTGGGAAACAAAAGTATTTATTATTTAAAAGAAGATTATCTTGGCAGGATTTGGATTTGTACAAGACAAGGTGTTTTTGTTTCACTGGATTTTAACAAAGGCTTCTATTTTGATTCCCTGATTGTTGATGGTCAGGATTACAGGTATACAACATATGTGACCGCCGAAGATGACAGCAACGGTGATATCTGGCTTGGTACGACAAGTATGGGAGCTCTGCGTCTGACAGGAAGGAATAAGAATAAAAATAAATTTGAGTACAAATCTTACTCAGTTAAAAGAGGTAAATTAAACTGTGATAATGTACAATGCTTTTTTGAGGATAGTAAAAAGAGATTGTGGGTTGGAACAGATGGAGGAGGTTTGTGTTTGTATGATAAGAAAAGTGATTCTTTTATTCCGGTAAACAGGCAATATAATATGCCGGGAGATGCTGTTTTCAGTATAGAAGAAGATAAAAAGGGTAATTTATGGATGGGTACTAATGCCGGTTTGGTGAAATTGTCTGTCGCTGAAAATCCCGAAAGCAGTATTTGCAGACTTTTTACAGTAAACGATAATCTCCAGGATAATATTTTCATAAGAAACTCCTGTTTTATGACGCCTCAGGGGGAAATGTATTTTGGAGGGCACAAAGGTTATAATCATTTTTTTCCTGAAGACATTAAAGAACATGCTAGTGTTTCTCCTATAAGAATAACTGATATAAAGATCTTTAATAATTCAGTAATGAATTTTCCTCTTAAGGAAAGAAATAAGATATCAACCAAATCTCCCGGTTTCACCAGAAAAATCAGACTTAATTATAAAGAAAACAATTTCAGTATCGAATTTGCTGCTTTGACTTATATTAATCCTTTGCAGTGCAAATATGCTTATATGCTTGAAGGTTTTGATAAGAACTGGCAATATACTGATGCTACACGTAGATTTGCCTATTATAATAATCTGAAGGACGGTGAGTATGTTTTCAGGTTAAAAGCTGCAAATGAAAACGGTATTTGGAGTGAAATGGATTACAGCATTGAAATAGATTTACTGCCTCCTCCTTGGAAAACCTGGTGGGCCTATTTGATTTATTTAATTATCTCTGTTCTTATTGCTTTTGCTTTGATAAAAACAGTAAGAAACAGGATCAGATTGCGGAATGAATTACACATAAGGGAAGTTGAAAATGCAAAGTCAGAAGAACTAAATCATGCTAAACTCCAGTTCTTCACTAATATAACTCATGAACTTCTGACCCCTTTGACGATTATTTCAGCTTCTCTGGATGAATTAAAAACTTTACTACCGGGATATGCTGATATATATCAGACTATGGATCTGAATATTAATCGTCTGATCAGATTATTGCAGCAAATACTAGAATTCCGTAAAGCAGAGAGCGGGAACCTGAAACTTAAGGTTTCAAAAGGAAATCTGTCTGCATTTATTAAAACTGAAGTCGATAGTTTCAGTCCTCTGATGAAAAAGAAGAAGATGCATTTTTCTTTTGTCTCGGATCCTGAAAAAATAATTGGCTATTTTGACCCTGATAAAATTGACAAGATACTTTATAACCTGATGTCAAATGCTGCGAAGTATAATGATGCCGGTGGATTTGTACAGGTTTCTATTAATCATTCACAGACAGAGGGTCAGGTGATAATTACCGTTAGAGACAATGGTAAGGGAATCTCAAAAGAAGATATGGGTTCATTGTTCAAAAGATTCTATGAAGGAGATTACAGGAAGTTTCAGACTATTGGAACAGGCATCGGACTTTCGCTGACCAAAGATCTTGTTGAGCTGCATAATGGTTTGATAACTGTCGAAAGTCTACCGGATCAGGGGACTACCTTTACTGTGATTCTTCCGATCGAACGTTCATATTTTAAGGAAGAAGAAATTGACGATGAAACCGTTTGGCTGGATAATATATCAGATGATAAAACTCAGGAACCTGAAATTGTTCCCGCAATAGATGATACCGAAAATAACGAAACCTTACTTCTGATTGAAGATAACGAGGATTTGTTGAAGCTGATGGTGAAACTTTTAGGGCGGTTTTACAAGATATTTACTGCTACAAACGGTAAGGAGGGACTTGTAATTCTGGAAAATGAAGATATTGATTTGGTGGTTTCAGACATAATGATGCCTGAGATGGATGGAATAGAGTTTTGTAAAAGCGTAAAAGGAAATGTGGATATTTGTCATATTCCTGTTATATTGCTGACAGCTAAAACCAAAGAAGAAGATCGTATTGAAGCATATGACTCTGGAGCGGATGGTTTCATTTCCAAACCGTTCAATCTGACAGTGCTTCATGCCAAGATAAAAAACCTGTTAAAGAATAAGGAACGTACGGCAAGAGATTTTAAAAAGCAATTGGTTTTTGAAGTTAAGGAGCTGAACTATACCAGTATTGATGAGTCATTTATCCAAAAAGCTGTGGATTGTGTCCATAAGCATCTTAATGATCCGGACTTTGATCAGATGCAGTTTTCGGTTGAAATGGGCACCAGCAAGTCAACTCTGTACAAAAAGCTGAAATCCCTAACCGGATTAAATACTTCCGCATTTATACGAAATATAAGATTGAAAGCTGCATGCAAGATTGCCGAGGAAAAGAAAAATCTAAGGATTTCCGAGCTTGCATATGCTGTCGGTTTCAACGATCCAAAATATTTCAGTGCATGTTTCAGAAAAGAGTTCGGTATGCTTCCGAGCGAATACATCGAACGTTATATGCCCGGATCAGAAATTGATTCCTGAACAAAAATCTGCTGAAGTGTACTTTTAAATAGCTTACCGAAAGTTTCGGTCAAAATCTGTATGCAACTGATAATACCAGATTGTCATTCAGGTTATATTCAATTCCTTTTTGATTTATTGATTCAATCAGATTATTTCCTTCTTCAAATTTTCCTGAAGCTTTCATATAATATATGCCTGGAATCATAAATGCCTGGAGCACAATCTTATCATTATATACATAAGTAACACCGAGGTTGAAGCCAAACTCATGAATATAGTACTTTATGTTATAATTTATTTTATGGTCTGAAATCTCATTTTCCTGTTCTTTATAGCCCATACTATAATTTATGAGATTATAATCAGGACCGAATGTGAAATATACATTATCAAAGATTTTATTTCTGAATTCCTTACCTATCTGTAAACCAAGACCTTTATAATTCTGGTTCATATTAATAAGTTCCAGGCCATCAATATTAAATGTTTTTTCTTTAACCCACTGGTCACTCAATGTAAATGCTCCAATTTTCCATGGAGATTTTTCTCTGCCAAATTTAAAAGTGGCGCCAAAATTATCCAAACTTGAAAATGACAAACCAATCTCTTTTACGCAGTCCGGTTGCTTAGCAAACAAACAAAGTGACATCAGGACAGATGCCATTGCAATTAAGATTTTTCGCATATTATTAGAATCTGTATGCTAATGTGAATCTGACGTTGCTAAGTGTAATATTATATGACAGATTCGTTGTGTTGGTATTATTAACTTCGTTTCCAACAGTTCGTTTACTGTAAGATATGTTGTAACTGGTACCCGGTAATAATTCTGCTCCGAATACCAATTTGTCATTGATTGCATAGTTCATTCCAAAAACAAGGTTGAAACCGGGTCTGTATGTATTGGCAACATCTTCAGAGTCATTAGCATCTGCCGGTATCCTGTCAGTGTTTTGGTTGTCACGGGTATAACTGAAAGACAGGTCGGCTCCATAGATAAACTGAAAATTATCTTTTATATCCTTCCTGTACTCTCTGCCTAACCTGAAACCAGCATTGAATTGATTATTGTCCCCGATGTAATCTTCATTCTCATTAGTTGAGATACTACCTGAAATCGAAAGGATATTTAATCTCCAAAACTTATTATCACACCCCACCTTGTAACTGAGGCCAAAATTATCCGGGTTGCTGAATGACAAGCCAACCTCTCTTACTTTCTTTTCTTGTGAAAAGGCAAAAACTGAAATAATAAGAGTAAATGCCAATAATACAGTTTTCTTCATATTTTCAGATTTAAAGTGAATAATATTAGTTCTTTATAAGAAACAAAAATATCAATATAATTAATAATACTATTACTTTTTTAAATTTTAAAATAAAAAACCCGAAAGATATTAATCTCCCGGGTTTCTACGTGATTTGTCAAGTCGATTCCAGAACTCAGACAAAAAAAATTACAAACTAATCAACCGTAAATTATCTTACCATTTTCGTCTTTATACTTGTCAAAACTTTCATTATACTGAGTCATTGCTCTCATGCTCATACCCATACTGGAGAAACCTCCATCATGGAACAGATTCTGCATCGTAACCTTGCGGGTCAAATCAGAGAACATTACAACACAATAGTCAGCGCATTCTTCAGCTGTAGCATTACCAAGAGGCGACATACGATTTGCAAAATCAAGAAGTCCGTCAAAACCTTTGACTCCGCTACCTGCCGTTGTCATTGTAGGTGACTGGGAGATAGTATTGATCCTGACACCTTTTTCACGACCGTAAATATAACCGAAGCTGCGTGCAATAGATTCAAGGAGTGATTTTGCATCAGCCATATCATTATACCCGAAGAAAGTCCTTTGAGCAGCAACATAACTGAGAGCAAGAATTGAACCATTTTCATTTATGGCATCCATTTTCTTTGCAGTCTGTATCATTTTATGAAATGAAATTGCAGAGATATCAAGAGTGTTATTAAGCAGATTATAGTCTATATCGTCATAAGTGCGTTTCTTCCTGACATTTGGAGACATGCCAATTGAGTGCAGGACGAAATCGATTTTGCCACCAAGGATTTCCTGTGACTTCAGGAATACCATCTCAAGATCTTCGATACTTGTCGCATCAGCAGGAATAATATCTGCATTCAGCTTTTTCCCCAGTTCCATGACAGAACCCATTCTGCAAGCAACAGGAGTGTTGGTAAGAGTGATTGTTGCTCCTTCTTCAACTACGCGTTCTGCAACTTTCCATGCTATGGACATATCGTTTAATGCACCGAATATGATACCACGCTTACCTTTTAATAATTCGTTTGACATAATTATTTGTTTTAATTCTGTCGCAAAATTACACAAAAATGGTAAAAGTGTGCAAGATATTAGCTTTTTTATTGCATAACTACGATCTTTTCTTTAATTTCTCCAATCCTGAGAATATAAACACCAGTACCAAAACGGCTTAAGTCAACACTGGTTTGCCCGGAAAAATCTTCAGAAAAGACCTTTATACCTGCACTCGTAAATATTTCAAGTCTGTTTCCTGTTTGAGAGTCCGCTTTTATTACAACCATTCCTCTGGTTGGATTCGGGAATACAATAAGATTGTTTCCCTTATTTTCAGGCAGACCGGTAATAGTTGAATATTCAGAAGTTTTCCAGTTTTCACCAAAATGATTGTCTGAAAAAGATGAAACTATTGTCAAAGCCTTTTCATTTATACCTGAAACATCAGGCCACGGCGCCCCCAGTCTGTATGAAACGTGATCAATAACTATGCCGTATTTATTTGAAAGGCGTATGGTTTCACCCTCATTGGCAAGACTACCATCAGACCATGTAAAAGAATTGGTTGTGTCCGGATAATTGGGTAAAAGAGTTAGATCTTTAGCAATCATGAATTTTTGCCCTGAATTAATAATGCTTCCCTGAGGGAATGTAAAGTCAACAGCTTCAGATAACGTATAGCCGCTCAGATCAACAGGCTTATCAGTTGGATTCAGTATCTTAATGTATTCAGTCCTGTCAGGAGTCCTGTTAAGATTGTAAAATATATCAGAGATAATTACAAAAGGAGAATCACTTAAGCTTCTGATTGATGAACCCATATCAACACTCGCACCATTTAAAAATCCTGTTTTTCTGGCAGGAGAGTTTGGTTTCAGATTAAAATCAAAAGTTCCGGGCGAAACAAATAAAGGATTACTGAATATATTTTGGCAGCCTTCAGGCAGAGTATCTGTATCAGAAATACTATTTGAAATTATAGTTCGTGAACGATTATCTGAGGAGTAAGAATGAACGTAACTGTTAGACATAATGCTGTTTTTGATATATGCATTACCTCCGGATCTGCCAACGATTTTTTCATAATTAGCAACAGGAGTGCCCACATTATAAAAAGTACACGCGTTTGCATTTACCCTGCTTGAGTCTTTGATGCCAAAGCCTAAAGTTGTATTCATTATAGTAACATTATTGACGTTCAGAGTTGACCTGAGACCAACGGAAACTCCTTTGTCAAAAATATTGTAGATAAGCACGCTGTCAATAGTAACATTTGTGGATTCACCCAGATCAATGGCATCGCTGTTGGAACCACCAAAATTGCGTACAACAAGATTTTTAATTACACCATTATCAACATCATCATAGTCTATGGCATCAGTGTCAGGAAAATTGTTACCTTCAAGAATACAGTTTTCAATATGACCTTTACCGTTTTTTACATTGATAAGGTTACCTATCGTATTTGAATGAATAGTACTGTTTGTAAGTTTAACACTACCATATCTGGTAATAATCGGATCAAAATCATTGCTGACTACAAGCATGTTATCAAGCAGCAAATCTGATTTGAATGCTGAAACCGCCGCAACATCCCTGTTAGCTACCGGTCCTTTTGAAGCATCCTCTATTGTGATATAGCTCATTCTGATTGTGTCAGTGCAGTTGATAAAGCATAAAGCTCCCCAGCTTTGACCGGCATAATCAGGATTCATCTTAAAAATTATCCTGTCATCAGCTTTTCCTAAAGCTTTCATGGCTCCGTTTACAATCAGGTTGGCTTTAGGAGGTAATTGTATCTCTACCCCGGGCTCAATAGTCAGAGTTATGCCTGAAGGTACAAATACATCTCCCTTAAATACATATGGTGACTGGTTCTTATAGAAAGTCATATTTTGAGTAATAGTATCCGGTACAAGATTTTGTCCTCTTGATTGATATACAGCGGTAATTAAAGTCTCATCCGAAAGCTTCATTTCATAAGTACGAGACGTAGAAATTATCTCGTTATTTCCATCTTCACTTGCAATTAATTCCAGATCAAAGCCCATATCGGAGCTGCTTGCAGAGTTCTGATGAATTTCAACCGCGATAGTATTTGTCCCGGTAACAAAATATGAATCATCAATTTTGTAACTGTAATATGTGGTTTCCTCAGCATCATTAGCAGAAGTACTTGCCAGAGTTTTATAATTAACATCAGTTGATGGCATATTAGAACGGGCAATTTCTCTTCCATTAAGATAAACCACCGCTCCGTCGTCCCTTAAAATATTAAGCGTGAAACCGGTGCTGTTCTTTTTTTCCGGAAGTTCAAACTTCTTCCTGAAATAAGTCGTAATGTATTTGTTGCTGCTGCTTGATCCATAAGAGATTAAAGTTTGTTGTGTATCGCCATAACCGAATTTGCCGTTGCCTGTTTTCCATGAAGAATCATCATAGCCTGTATTAATCCAGTCATAACCTAAATCCGCACCATTATCATTGTAATTCCAGGTGGCTGATTTTGGAATTAATGTCTTACTGATTCTGGAAGTCCAGGCTTTGAAGGTATATCCCGGTTTGTCGACAGCTTTAAGTGTTATATCAAGATCTTTCGGATAAAATCCTGTCCATGTGGTTTCTGACATTTTCATATCATTAAACAGTACCTCTCCTGCCTCTGAAGGACTTACGGATAGTGAAAGCCTCGCCGGATCTGAAAATCCGTAACTCTGCAAATCTGTAAGCAATATCGAAGTCCTGGCTTCTGCAAATGTCTTTAACTTTTGAACTTCTTTTTCCCAGTAACTAAAAGATGGCATAGCGTCACCATAAGAAGAAGTTGTACCAAGCCAGCGGGCAATATGATTTGGCATTTCTGCTTCTATAAGACTTTTATGATAATCAATCCTCTTATCCATCCTGATAGGATTGTATGTCGTATAAAGATGATTTGCCAGCCTTGCACCAAAGTATTTCTTGTAAGCTGCATTTTTCATCAGCTTACTAAAAGGCCAAACAGTCTGATTAATATAGAATGAAATTTTTTCACTGCTTGCCCCGAAGAAACCACGGTCCAGATCCATTAAAACCCATCTCCATTTGCCTGAGTTTTT
>CAZCPI010000001.1:0-1676 GCA_964500535.1 uncultured Bacteroidales bacterium | reverse complement strand
TAATCCTCATCAACCTTCTCACGGATATTGTGAATCCCCATATACTGACCATTCACATAAACCATACCCGGCCTGAATCCCATATTATCAAGATTCATGTTGTAATTATGACAAGCCTGCTGGATCAAACCATCTCTGAACATTGTGTTGCTCCAGTCATTTCCCGAAGCCCGCAAAGCAAAATCCTTGAATGTCTTACGATTTCTGTCCGGGAACAGCTGATATGCAAGTGTGCTTTCCCCATATTGTTTTTTGAAATATACACCAAGCATTTTCTGAGGTAACTGCCACGAATAAAGGCCGTTGACTTTAATCCCGGCTTTTTCATTAAAGGCAGAGCCCGATCCTCCGTCATTAAGGAAAAACTCAATATTTACCGGTATTTCCCATTCCGGTTTAAATGATTGTACGTAAATACCTTTAATAGAATCCCAAAAGTTCTCAGGGTTAGTTGCTATAGAGACTACAGGTAGTTTCCTGTTTTCAAATCCCTCATTAATAAAGTATGTTTGTGAAACCACATTACCGGGTATCTGGTCTTGTTTGAAGACTCTTGCTCTGACTACAGTGGTTTTAGATATGTTGATCGCTTCAGTATAAAGAGCAGAAGTATCCACAGGCTCTGAACCATCCAATGTATATCTGATTATGCCTCCAAGGTCAGTAAATAGTCTGACAGAAACAAGTGAGGAATAAAATCCACCCTGTGTCAAAAACTCAGGACTATTGTCAACTCTGGCATTTAATAAAACCTCTCCATTAGTTTTACCGGGAGTTGGTCTCTGGAAGTATCCCCACTTGTTTGATCCGTCAGGACATCTCCCATAAGAAATATCCACATTTTGAGCTCCGTATGAAACCGAGTCGGCAAGCGAAAGATCAGGATTATAAAGCGCAATTTGTTCACCCGAAGCAGACATTTTAAAATTTGTATGAAGTCCTGTGGACTTGTCGTCTGTCCAGATCAAGATATAACCTAATGAAGGCAGATACGTATCATTGATGATTTTCCATTTATCTGGTTTGGTAAAATCATCTGTAATGTAATATCCTTTAAGATTGATTGTTGTAGCACCGGTATTATAAAGCTCCACCCAGTCGGCGTTTGAATCATAATCAGGGTCAGTGTTAACACTTGAATTAGAAGCGAGAAGTTCATTTATTACTACTTGTGAATATGATAAAGTAAGGGAACCCGTAAGCAGGAAAATCAAAAGTGAAAGAAGTTTACGCATCGCAGTATAATCAACAGTATTAATATATGATTTCAGGTCTTTAATTATACCTGAACGGCATAAAAGTAAATAAAAAAACTTTTTATCATCGACTGAGATGCGTTAAATCCGATATATTAAAAATAATATTAATATACAGAGATTGTTTTTTTTGAAAAGACAATAATGATTTGAGGATAAGTATATTTTATTGTGATAAAATGCTAATTTTACGAAAGAATCTAAATAAATACTCATGAAAACACATTTGTCTGTATTTGCGTTTTTATTTTTAATAATTTCGAATATTGCTGCTAAGGATGATGTACCCGACGTATTTAATATGAATGCAATGGATACTGTCTGGCAGGCAAAAAATAATAAAGTCTGCAAGAAAGATACTGCAACCTACTATAAAGTGTACAGGATATCTGATGAACCTGGATTGTACACTGTAAATCA